>CAYTNI010000040.1:0-14563 GCA_964439115.1 uncultured Saprospiraceae bacterium | reverse complement strand
TGTACCTGCTCCTCACTTTGCTCGGCAGCCTGGTACTCTCCATGATGGGTATCGAGTTTGCCACGGCCATCGGCGCAACGGCTACCTGCCTCGGCAATGTCGGCCCCGCCATCGCTGATGTAGGCCCAACCGACAATTTTGGCTGGATGCCCCCGGCAGCCAAATGGATACTTTCCTTCCTAATGATTATGGGACGCCTCGAAATTTTTACCGTCGCCATCTTATTTACCCCCTTCTTCTGGAAGTCCAATTGAGCCGCCTAAGCTTTCCATACGTCATTCTGCTCCCGGCCTTTTATCCTTTGCGCTGCGTTTTGTACCTTTGCAAAAATTCGTACGAGGCATGAAGGTTCTGCTGCGCCGCCCTACCATTTTTGACACCACATCACCTTTCCACAAAAACATCGCAGATATCCTTGTGGATAATGGAAAAATCGTGGCTATCGGCAACGACCTGCAAGCCGATGCAGAAGTCATAGATGCCTCAGGCGCCTGGTGCAGCCCGGGATGGATAGACTGCCACGTGCAAAGCGGTGACCCCGGTTTTGAACACCGCGAAGACCTCCACTCTCTGAGCGAAACAGCCATGGCCGGCGGCTTCACCGCCCTGCTCACCAACCCCAATACCCAGCCTCCCATCCATGCCAAAAGCGAGGTGGCCTACCTCCTCGCCAAAAGCAATAAGCTACCCGTGGAAATCTACCCCATCGGCGCCATCTCCGAAGGTTGTAAAGGCAAAGAACTTGCGGAAATCCTCGATATGCGCAGCGCCGGCGCCGTTGCCTTCAGCGACGGATTGGAACCACTCCAACACAATGGCCTGATGCTGCGCGCCATGCAATACGTCACCCCCTTCCACGGGGTCATCATCAACCGGCCGCTCGACCTCAGCCTGAGCGCCGGTGGGCAAATGCACGAAGGGATTGTCAGTACCCGGCTCGGCATGCGCGGCATTCCCGCCGTGGCTGAAGAACTCATGGTGGAAAGAGACCTCCACCTCCTTAAATACACCGGATCCAAACTCCATTTCGCCGGCATCTCCACCGCAAAAGCCGTGAACCGCATCAGAGAAGCCAAACACGAAGGGCTCCAGGTCACCGCTTCCGTGGCCCTGCTCAATCTGCTCTTTACCGATGAAACACTCTCCGGTTTCAACAACAACTTCAAAGTGCTTCCCCCTTTGCGCACCGATGCTGACCGCGATGCCCTCCGCGCTGGACTCCAGGACGGAACCCTCGATTTCTGGTTCAGCAATCACATCCCGCTCGATATGGAAGCTACCGACCGCGAATTTCCCTTCGCCGATTTTGGCGCGGCAGCCCTGGAAGTTGCCGCAGCAGCATGGCACTCCACGCTGACACCCGAATTTAGTGCGGAACAATTTATACACTTCCTCGCCATACGCCCACGCGAAGTCTTTCAAATTCCCGTTCCACGTATTCAGGAAGGCGCAGAGGCCAATCTGACGATTTTCCATCCCGATTTGCACTGGACTTTCCAGCGCAGCGATGCCCGATCCAAAGCGGTTAATTCTCCATTCTTCGGACAATCCTTCCGAGGCGGCGTGCTGGCCACCATCAAAGGGCATAATTTCCGGAAATATTTCCGCGTTTGAATTATCCACTACTTTCTTACATAGCAAGTCCTATCTTTAACCAATTCTAAAAATCTGTACCATGGAGACTCTCGACAATCCTACCCGGTTCCCAGGCGGTAATTCCGAAGCCCAGATGCAAATCGCAATGCGCTGGGGTCTGATTGGCGGGCTAGCCGGCATTGCCCTCCAACTGCTCTGGCAGGTGGCCGGCTGGACTAACTATGCCAACCCGATGGACCCTAAACATCTCCTGCTCTCCCCTTTGAGTCTGGCCATTTCCTTTGGAGCCATAGCCTATGGCATCAAACAATACCGCGATGAACAGCTTCAGGGGTATATCAGTTTCGGTCCTGCATTTATGACCGGATTCATAATTGCCACAGTAATGGCCCTGATTTCCACTCTTTTTACCGTTTTCTACATGGGAGACATTATGAGAGAAGTGATGCAGGAAGCCATGCAGGCGCAATTGGAAAGCCAGGGGCTCGATGAGGCAGACATGGAAGATGCCATGAAATTTTCAAGCTTTGCAACCAAGCCCTGGTTCCTTGGTATTACCGCCTTCTTAGGGGGTGTCATTTGGGGAGCCATCATGGCCCTCATCGCCGCTGCCATTATGAAAAAAGAAGTACCACAAGGATAATTCATGAATAATTCCATCCTGAAATTCGGCATTGGCGCCGGTGTGCTGACAGCCATCTACATCCTTGTCTTTTACAGTATTGACAAGAAACTAATTTTCAACCCTTTGGTGAGCTGGAGTTCGCTGATTATCTATATTGCTGCCATGCTCAAAGCCACCCTCGATGCTAGAGCCGAAAATGAGGGGCTGTTCTCCTTCCGCGAAGGCTTGCGTCCGGCCTTTGGCGTGTATGTGCTGGCCAGTATCACTTATTTTATTTTCAACTACGTGCTTTACAACTACATCAACCCTGATCTGCCAGAAATCCAACGGGAAATCATGGTACAGCAGGCAGCCGATGTAGCCGAAAAACTGGGACGGCCCGAACTCCAGGAGCAAATGGAAAACATAAAGGCTTCAGACCTACGGGTAAGTATCAAAAACTCCTCCCTCGGCTTCATGTGGAGCCTCATGGGCGGCTTCGTACTCTCTTCCATCATCGCTTTGGCTACAAAACGCGACCTTTGACCATGAACCTGTCTGTTGTCATACCACTACTCAATGAAGCAGAATCCCTGCCCGAACTGGCAGACTGGATTGCCCGCGTAGCACGGGCCAAAGGCCTTTCCTTTGAAATTATCTTCGTAGATGACGGCAGTACCGACAACTCCTGGCAGGTGATTGAACAACTCGCTGCCCAATCCACACATATCAGAGGTATCAAATTCCGCCGCAATTACGGCAAATCCGCTGCGCTACAACTCGGATTCCAACAAGCGCTCGGCAGCGTGGTCATCACCATGGATGCCGACCTCCAGGACAGCCCGGATGAAATACCGGCCCTCTACGATATGATTGCCGTCCAGGGATTCGACCTCGTCTCCGGCTGGAAACAGAAAAGGTACGACCCGCTGTCCAAAACCATACCCTCCCGTTTTTTTAATGCCGTCACCCGCTGGATCAGTAAAATCCAACTCCATGATTTTAATTGTGGATTAAAGGCATACCGCCTCGACCTCGTCAAGAGTATCGAAGTGTATGGCGAAATGCACCGGTATGTGCCGCTGCTCGCCAAATGGGCGGGATATACCCGCATCACCGAAAAAGTAGTAGAACACCGCCCAAGAAAGTACGGCACCTCCAAATTCGGTCTCGAGCGCTTCATACACGGCTTCCTCGATCTCATGTCCATCACCTTTGTGGGCAAGTTTGGCAAGCGGCCCATGCACTTCTTTGGCACCATGGGCATCAGCGCCTTCGTCATAGGGTTTCTCATCCTGGTGTATCTCAGCGCAGCCAAAATCATCTACCAGGAGTACGGTATCGCCGAGCGCCCGTTGTTCTTCTTCGGCATCCTTAGCATCATCATTGGCGCCCAGCTTTTCCTTACCGGCTTTATCGCCGAACTGATTACCCGCAACGCTTCCGACCGCAACCAATATCTGGTGGAAAAACGCATCGGAGATTCCGCCTCATGAAACGCATAGCCATAATCTCCCCTGCACACCCGCTTCGGGGAGGTATCGCCGCTTCTACCGAACTGCTCGCCGTGCAACTCATGGCGGAAGGACATACCGTCCATATTTTTTCCTTCTCCATGCAATATCCGGGCTTCCTTTTCCCTGGGAAAACTCAATACACCGATGACCCACCCGTTGCCGAGCTCGATATTCGGCCACTCATTCACTCTCTCAATCCTCTGAATTGGATCCGCGTCGGACTGGTGCTTAAAAGAGCGCGATACGACATCATCCTCGCAAGATACTGGATGCCCTTCATGGCACCTTCCATCGGCTCCATCCTTCGGATAGCCAAAAGCAATGGCTACTCCAGAGTAGTCGGCCTTACTGACAATTTCAAACCGCACGAGCCACGGCCCGGGGATGCAATCCTCAACAAATGGTACACCGGCAGCGCTGACGCATTCATCGCCATGTCGCGCGAGGTGGAAAGACAACTTCGCGAAGCTGTTCCGCAAAAACCCGTGGCCTACGTACCTCATCCTATCTACAACCAATACGGACCCATCGCCGGGCGGGAAGCCTCCATCGCACACCTAAAACTGCCGCCTGCAGCAGGTTATGTGCTCTTTTTTGGCTTTATCAGAGATTACAAAGGGCTCGACATCCTGCTGAACGCCATGGCGATGCCCGATATTCAACAGCTCAATCTCCATCTCATCATCGCCGGGGAGTTTTATGGTAATGCCCAAAAATACCACGACCTCATTGACCAACTCCAAATTGGTCACCGCATTACGCTGTTCGACAAGTTCATTCCCTCCGCCGATGTCCGCTACTACTTCGGCGCTGCCGATCTGCTGGTACAACCCTATCGCACCGCTACGCAGAGCGGAATCTCTCAGATGGCCGTACATTTCGAAAAACCCATGGTCGCTACCGCTGTGGGCGGACTGGCCGAAGTGATTGAACACGGCAAAACCGGCTATATCGTACCGGTACATCCACGCATTGTCGCCGATGCTATACACGATTATTTTACCCACCAACGCGCTGAATCCATGACTGCCGCCGTACGAGAAATTAAAGCCAACTTCTCCTGGGAGGCTTTAAGTAAAATAGTTATAAATATTTAAAATATATTTTTAATTGAAAATCAGTTACTAATATATGAAAGATATTTTTATATCTAAAATTCAAGCCAGCATTGCCCTTAAAGAGGCCTTGTTGGAAGATGCTGCACTGCTCGCCACACTGGAGCAAATGGTCGGGCTCGGCGTGCAGTGTTTCCGTTCCGGGGGCAAGTTGTTGTTTTGCGGCAATGGCGGCAGCGCAGCCGATGCACAGCACCTGGCGGCAGAATTGTCAGGGAGATTCTATAAAAACAGAGCGCCCTTGTATGCGGAAGCACTTCATGTAAATACCTCTTACCTCACCGCTGTGGCTAATGACTACGGCTATGAGGAGAGCTTTGCCAGGATGGTGCGAGCTGCGGGTCGCTCAGGCGATGTGCTGGTAGCGATGAGTACTTCCGGAAATTCGCCCAACATACTCAAAGCGGCCGAGGCGGCGCGTTCATTGGGCATGCAGGTGGTGGCATTTACGGGTCGGAGCGGCGGAAAATTAGCAGCAAAGGCGGATTTGCTGCTCGCCGTACCGTCAGAGGACACCCCGCGGATTCAGGAATGTCATATCCTCTTAGGGCATATCTGGTGTGAAATGCTGGAAGAGCTGCTTTTCCCTTCCGGGGAAGCGGATTTAACCTGAATCAATGCAGTGCCGCACGTATTTCGAGGCCATCCACAATATCTCCTTCCCGGTCTATCCACCATTGTAGGCGGTCGTACACCGCTTGTTCGGGGAAATAATGAAGGGCCATCTTCACATATATGTTGCCGTGTTTGGCTTCAGAAGTCCACAGCATCTTGTAAAACTTGCGCATGGCCTCATCTTCCATGGCCTCCGATACCAGCCTGAAGCGCTCCGCCCCTCTGGTTTCCACGACGGAAGCGATGAGCAGGCGATCGAGAAAGCGCTCCTCGATCCCGTTGTGCATGCTTTTAATCAAGGCCTTGATATAGGGGTCTTCCGGAATGGAATGGGCCAGAGTGATTCCGCGCTCCTTCATGATGTCGTAAACCAGCCTGAAATGATCCAGCTCCTCCATGGCGGTTTCAATTAGTTCAGGTATAATCTCCGTGCGATCGGGATACTTCGCTACGAGACTCATCGCAGTGGCCGAAGCTTTCCGCTCGCAATCTGCATGGTCCTGTAAGAAAGCGTCAAAATCCTGAACCACCGCTTCTACCCATTCCGGTTTGCTGGGTCGCGCAATATCGAGGTTAAATTTCATAAGCGCTGAAATGCTATTTCATCAAAGTAATGTCGCCATTAAATTCATGTAATACGCCATCAATGGTTTCAACCTGGAGGTAGAATACAAAAACAGCGGGATTCAGGGGACTACCTCTGTGAGTACCATCCCAGGCAAAATCGGGATCATTCAACGGGAATTCAAAGGCTTCAAAAATCGGCTCTCCCCACCGGGAAAACACCTGAAATTTTCGGGCTTTGGCAATTTGCTTCCCGGCATAAATCACCAGGCGATCGTTATTTCCGTCGTTGTTGGGCGTAAATACATTGGGCACAAACACATCGGGACGCCGGTCAACACCTACTTCTAGTACCGCTTCGGCTACGCAACCATTAGTATTGGTTAGCGTAATGCTGTACAAGGCGGTATAGGATGGAAGCAGGGAGATTTCCATACAATTTTCACACACCTCCGGCGTCCAGGCAATGGATTGAATTTCATCATCCGGCACGTTGGTCAATACCTGGAGCTGAAGGGAATCGCCAAGCCTGATGATTGGAAAATCTCCCGCAAGCCCTACGGCATCAAGTACCACCTGAACTTCCACCGGCTGCAACAATTCAAAGCGGCGTTCCGTCTGACAGCCTTCCGAATCGCGGATTACTATTTGGTAAATTCCAGGGCCCAGCCCGGTAAAGGAACTCTGTCCCCTGAAAGTACCGCCATTGACCGAAAAACTCAAAGGTGGCACACCCCCGCTGATGGAATCCAACCGGATAAACCCGTCATCCGTCCCGTAGCAACTAATTTGCCCGATATTGAAGAATGGCTCAATGACGTTGATATCTGAAATTACAGCCATTTCATCCGTATTGCGACATCCGGTTACCGGGTCAATAACCTCCAAAAAATATCGTCCGGGAGCATCCGCCTCCACAATGGCCATATTATCCGCAAGCAGACTACCACCAATACTGGTCCACTGGTAGCTCAATGCCGGATTGCCGCCCCTTCCAATACTCACCACCGTATTCAGGCAATCCAGTACCCGGTCAGGGCCGGCATCGGCCACGGGCAAGGCAAATAATTCTACCTCAACCCTCGAGCTATCCGCCGGACAAGCCACACCTGCAGAAATAATGTACTGAAAAATATAGTTACCCGCCCCCTGAAGTACCGGACGGAAAGTACCCGTGGCCGGAAAAAATCCACCGGGCACAGGTACAGCACTGCCGGTGACCAGTGACCAACTACCGCCACCGTCTTCCCCGGATAGCAAATCCGACAACTGAATAAGGGTATCTGCCAAAGCACAGATCCCCGCTCGGCCTAACGCCATGCCCGCTTCCCGTCGAGCCTCCACTGTAATGGCAAGGCCTGCCGGAGGCGTTACCGGACAGAAAGGCAAAGCGGGATTGATGATAGAAGTGACACTTACCTGGGCATTGGCCAATGGCAGAAAAGCAAAGCTGTTTCCGGTTTGGACACTATTCAGAGGCCATATTTGTACCCCATCGCTCAGCACTACGTTCAGCGCAGTACCCGCAGGGCCGTTCACACTAAATTGTATCCTGGCAGAATCTCCCGAACAGACAACTGCCGGCCCCTGAAGTGATAGCTCTACGGAAGGACATGACAGGGTTTGGCAGGAGAGTGTGGCCGAAGTATTGGGGCAGGCATTGTCACTCAGAGCTTCTACCTGCAATACGACAGAAGTGGAGGGCAATAGTCCTTGTACGGTGATACTGGTATCCGACGTCCAGGTCGGCGTCATGCCGGGAGGCAAATTCACCAGGTAGTCTGAAGCTCCGCTTACCGAAGGCCAGGAGAAGGCGATGGAGGTATAACCCGCCGTGCATTCCGGTGTAGGTATGGCGAGCAAGGGGTCGGCCTGGATGCGCAATGTATCAGGACGACCTGTACAACCATTTTCCTCCACCTCAAGGGTCAAGAAGTAGTTTCCCGGAGAAGAGAAGGCAACCGAATGCGGCCCTGGGCCTACGCCGGTAGTAGCGCTACCCCCTCCAAACTGCCAGGAATACGTTGCTCCAGTGCCGGCATTTCCGGCGTACTGCACCACTGCCGGAGAGGATACACAAACCAGCGAGTCCCCGACGATAGCAACAGCAGGCACAGCATTGACCGACAGGAGCGTACTGTCGGCATAAACACAAACATCATCCGTAAAAATTGCCCTGACGGACACCGAGCTTCCGACCATGCCTGCCGAACTCACCCAAAGGCCGTCTATGGTATTAACAACCCCCGCGCCTTCCCAGCGCAATATGCCGGATGGAGGACCTCCAATGACCTGAGCGCTGAGCTGAAGGGTATCCGCCATTCCGTCCCAGCAAATTTGCGGCAGCGGGCTGACATTCAAATCCACACTCGGACAAGGCAAGGTGGTACAGGTGGCGTTGACCAACACATCAGGACAAGCACCACCGGCAATTGCCCGCAACATCAATTCCACCGATTGCCCCGGCTCAAGCCCGGTCACACGGAATGAGGTATCGGCAATCAGCGCACCTGGTATATTTCCTTGAATTTCAGCTATATACTCTATTACATTATTCCCCTGAGACCATTGGAAAATCACCCCAGTATAAGTAGCGGTACAGGTAATTTCGGGTACTTCCGGCAAGGGATCCACCGTCACCATCCAGGTACCCGGATCGGAGACACATCCATTTTCCTCTACCGTAAGGGAAATTTCATATTGGCCGGTGGCTGGGAAGGTCATACTTTGCGGGCCCGGGCCGTGTCCGGGAGTTGCCTGTCCGACACCAAAATCCCAGGAATAAGAGGCTGAGGCTCCGGCCGTGCCGGTATAGGCTACCGTGGTGGTACCATCTACACAAATGGAAGAATCGGCCTGAATATCCGCCGTTGGTGTGGCCTCTACACGAATCAATATCTCATCAGTAAACTCGCACAATCCCGAGGTAAATACCGCCGTGACGGGGATTGTTCGCCCTACCATATCCGCTGCGCTCACCCATCTTCCTCCAGAAATGATGCCTTCACCCATCCAGGTCAAAGTACCATTTGCGGCGCTTACCGTGGCCGTCATCTGAAGGGTATCCGGCGAACCGTTCCAGCACACGATCTCCTGTCCATCAGCGGTAATGGTGACCTGAGGGCAAAGCGATGCTGTACAGGTTGCTGCGGCCACTGCATCCGGACAGGCGCCATCGCTCAACGCACGAACCTGAACTGAAACCATATCCCCGGGTACCAGACCCTCAAAAATTACACTCGTGTCCGAAAGGGAAGAAAAAGCCTGCCCTCCCGGAGCTGATATTTCATATCCTGAGGCGTTAGCGACATTTGTCCAGGAAAAAGAAACAGAGGTCTGTGTAGTTTCACATTGAATGGCAGGAGCGGCGAGGGATTCATCTACCTGTATGGATTGGGTGGTAGTATCGCTGCGGCATGGCCCCGATTCGAGCGAGAGGCTGACGGCATAATTGCCGCCCTGTACCCACATTAAGTCAAAAGTACTGGAATCCGGATTTGAGTTTTCGGGATTCCCGGTAAAAGTCCAATGAAAAACGGTGTTGCTGTCTGCAATACCGGTGAATTCCACCCGGGCTGAATCGGTTTCGCAAATGACAGGCGTGAGAGAAAAGCCCGAAACCGGGGTGCGCACTACCGGAATGATTAGGGAGTCGTTAGCGGTACACGGCCCTTCTATGTAATTGGCATAAATGGTGATACTTTGTCCCGCTATGGAAGCATTGGGCACCCACAATCCTGTAGCCGGATTGACAATGCCCGGTCCGGACCAGGTCAAAGTACCCGGTGCGGCCGCCCCGACGACCTGCGCCTGAAGTTGAATCGTATCGGCAGGAAAGCAAACTGTATCTACAGGGCTTAGGACCAGGTCGAGCGCCACACAGGGAAGTACGTCACAACCGAGGGTGAGTACCAGGTCATCGCAGGCATAATTAGCGCCTCCACTAAGCCTTACGGTAATCAATTGTCCCGGCTGAAGGCCCCCTACCACATAACTCGTATCGGAGGTGGACATGCCCGCCGGGCCGTCTTCCACGGTCACCTGAAGGGGAATACTGCCGGGCAGTGGATTCCAGGTCAGTTCAAGCTCGGTAGAGGTATCGTTACAAGAAACTTCGGGAATGGGTAGCGGCGCCACCACCTGAAGGGTTTGGCTCACCGGAAGTGAAGGACAACCGTCTGCGCTGACGGTTAAGGAAACCGTCTGAGTGCCCGAGGTACCCGGCCAGGCAATCTGGTAAGGCCCCTGGCCATCACCGGAAATGATGTTTGCCCCTGAAAAATCCCAGTTGAACACGGCCATTGGCGAAGCCATTCCGGTATAGACTATGGATACCGTATCGGTGTGGCAGATGCTGGAAGGCATGGAAAAATTAGCGGTGGGTCGCGGGGTAATCTGGACAATCTGGGAGGAGGAGTTGGGGCAATCGGGTGCGCCCACTGAATAAATTACGGTATAGGGTCCTGGTGGCAACAGTTCGGGATTCAGGGTAGCGGAAGCGGCGCCGTTCACCGTCCAGCCGCCACCCGAAACAGCACCGGGGTCTAGCAGGCTGTTGAGTTCGATAGGACTCCCGCCTTCGCACACCAATGCCGGTGGCGTCCAGGACACATCGGGCAATGGGGAGACCTCAATCACCTGTGCTAAGGAGTTGGTACACGGGGGCGTTCCGGTTGTGTAGATGACCGAATGAAGGCCCGGCCCTAGGGTAATAGGGTCAAAAATAGTAGCGCCGATGCCGTTGATGGTCCAGCTTCCGCCGGGAAGGGCACCGGGTTCTAGCAGGAGGTCCAGCGGAAAATCCGGAGAACTGACACATAAAGCCGGTGGAGGCGCCCAGGCGGCGGAAGGGAGCGGATTCACTTCGATGGGCAAGGTGAGCGTTTGTGTACAAGGTGCATCTCCTACGGTATAGGTCACAATGTGCGAACCCACGCCCAGCAGGAAAGGGTTGAAGAAGAAGTCGGCAACTCCGTTGATGGTCCAGCTTCCGCCGGGGGTTGCATCTGGAGTGAGCAGGGAGTTTAGGTCGAAGGCCGGAGACTCCGGGCAGAGGCCCTGCGGCGGCGTCCAGGTGGCGTTTACGGTTTCGAGGGTGACGGTGACTTCTGCGGTTTGTTCACACACCGGGCCGAAGAACAGGTCATCGAGGGCAAAATCGTTGCCACCGGTTTGCGTATTTTGATTGACGATACAGATGGTAGCGGAGGTGGCGCTGCCGGAATTCCAGAGCGCAAAAAACTGCGTCCATTGGCAGGTGGTGGTAGGCAGTGTAAATGGGCTGCCGAGCAGGTTGCCGTTGATACGTATCTGGAGGATGGCAGGAGACCCTGATACCACGGATGTGCCCCAGGCGTCAAAGGAATACGTGGTGTTTTGATCTACCGGCATGGTCTGGCACCATACATTTTGGTTGGGGCTGCCGGCGCCGTTCACCACCAGCATATTGCCTCCGCCGCCGGTATGGTCGGAGCAATTCGCGAAAGCGGTATGGGTTTGGTTAGGATTGGTAGCAATGGCAAAAGTACCCTCGGCAGAAAGCAAACCCCAGGCGCCGCCGGTACCAGGAACGTAATTGCTGGTAAATCCGGAAAGCCCTCCGCTGAAATTGCCATTGGTTACAAGGTTGGTAGAACCTACCCCGGTTACGGTGAGGGTATAGGTGGTGGTGGAATTGACGGTGGCGTTGGTCGCGGGACTGTTAGGGTTGCTGAGTCCCGTACTTGGCGACCAGGTTGCGCTCAGGAAGGGCCCGGTCACGGTGGTGCCCAGGCTCACCGTAGTGCCGGGGTTGCATATCGTAATATCCGGTCCCGGATTAATGGTGAAGGTGCATTGCGCCTGCACAATATTCTCATTGGCGAGCCATGCCGCGACACCCAATAACAGTATAATCTTCCTCATAGTGTAAAATTGCCTGCCTCAAAGGTAATATTTTCCTTTTTCCCTGCAAATCCAAATGGCCGGTTAGGCTTTTAGCCGGGAGAGGTAGAAAATTTCCTCGCTGGATTTTTTATTTCGCTCAAAGACGCGGAACATACTACTGGACATTTTTGCAAATCCTATGATTTATGGAAGCCCGCCTAAAACATACTGGAAAAAGAAGGTTGCTAAAAACCGATGCTAGCATCATCAAACGTTTTTAGTGCATATTCCGGACATAACTGGCCCACTCTGGTAACATTACTAACCGTTCAACCGACTTTATAATTAGTTTTGGGAGTGGGGCTCGGATGGATACGTTTCAGCCATTGTTTTTGTGACTTCACGCATTTAATATTGCATATCGCGATTTGCAATATTACGAAATGTAAATTCGAGTCAAAAATACAATCCTGGGTATCAAATGAAATCTGTACCAGTGATTTATTTTAAGGAAAAATTGAAATGCAAAAATCAATTAGCCGCCACCCCCCTGAATTTAATCGTCAGGCGGGTTGCCAGTGCCCCCATGCACCGGCTTATTTCTTGGAAAAAAGTCACTACACCTTCTCGAAAAAGACGCTGGTGCGCGCTGATCCATTGAACCGGCACCTGGTTTGTTTCTTCCTTGTCGCTGCATTGGCCGGCATAATCCACCTGGTTGCTCAACAGGAAGTCTGTGAGATCCATCTGCTGAAAATCCTTTGCATAGCGATGGATTGTTGTGATGTCAACCCCGAGGCATTCTTCAATCTGGGCAGGGGTGTATTGGGCATCCAACATCAGGATGGTGCTGAGCTTAACATAGAGCTTATTATCTCGGCATTGCTGCCGGAGCTGTTTGAGCTCTTTGCGTGTGGCTGGATCTAATGGTATCATTATGCGATCATAGCATTTTTTTGGAAGTCGAATGGTATGGAGTATAACAATGGGTATTTTTAAAAAATGTCAAGGAAGCTGCCGTTTCATTTTTATTTTTTCAACTGCCGGTTTTGAATCAAAGATTTCATTTGTGTAATCGCGATCTGGTTCAATTGAATCAGTCGTTCTTCTTGTTTCAGCCCTTGATGAATCAGTACTGAGTTGATGCTTTCCAGATTGCTAAGCACTACCAATTGTTCAATGCTTGCCATATCCCTGATGTTGCCGTCTGTATCGGGGTTTGCCTCCCGCCATTGTCTGGCCGTCATACCAAACAAGGCCATGTTCAACAAGTCGGCTTCATTGGCATAGACGAATGCCGTTTGGCTTTTGGTCAATGCTTTGGGAATCAGATTTTCCCTGATGGCATCGGTATGAATGTGGTAGTTGACCTTTGCCAGGGTGCGTTGCAGGTTCCATTCCAGCTTTAACCGGTCGTTTTCATCTGCTTTGAGGCGCTGAAATTCTTTGATGAGGAATATTTTGAATTCCGCGCTAATCCACATGCCGAATTCAAAGGCAATATCAGGATGCGCATAAGTGCCACCATATCTGCCGGCAGTTGCTTTTAGTCCGACGGCATTGGTTTTTTCAACCCATTCTTTGACGCTTATTTTATAGCTATTCAAACCTGCCCGACTTTTAATTGTGGCGAATTCGCCATAATTAAAATCAGGGTTGTAAATGGATTCCCAAATGCCCAGGAACTCCACCGTATTTCTGTTTCTAAGCCAATCGGAAATAAAAAAGTCTCCATCTTTGGCTTTCAACATGTCGGTTAATGAAATAAGGTCGTGTCCCCCATCCTTGAGAATGGTAATTTCAGTTCCCTGAACTTGGATTTTAGTACCCTTTGCCATTGTTTATTTTTTATTAAACCAGGAATGTTCACCAACGCATCTTCAACCGCAGGTTTTGACCTGCCTGACGTAAACCAACCTATTGATTTTTCATCCCAACATGTACCTGAAAAATCAATTCCAATACCCATTCCATGAATGCTATGGATGATTTACTACCATGCACGCTGTTTCATCTATGAATACGGCCTTGATTAATTCTTTGGGGCATCATGGTTGTCCTATTTTGGGACAATTAAATTGGGGTTTGCGATTGGGCGATACAAAAGCCGCTCTACCTTGTCATGTATTTCTTACCGCCTCAACTTGACAAAGATAACCACCCCGCGGTTTTATCCAAGGAATTTTCCAACTTTTTGTGCTAATTTTCAAGAGATTACCAAAATATGTCGCTGCAAGGGGTTAAACAGACATGGTATGTCGTTCTAGGCGTTTTCTCGCAGAGCGTGCCGGGATTTTTTATTTCACGCAAAGACGCAAAGGCGGTGTTTCCTTCGATTTCCCTGCTCTGCGTTTCCACGTCTCTGCGCGAAACATCCCCGCCCAAAACAATCCCGCATTACAATTTCTTACCCCGCCAGAAAATGCTCAATTTTCCCCGCCAATACCTGCGCATGCCCCAGTTTGGACTCAAAACTCCAGCCCGCTATGTGCGGGGAAAGTACCACATTGGGTGCTGCGAGTAACTCATGGAATGCTTCGGGCAGCGTTTCCCGCCGCAACATATTAAAAGAACCCTCCTCGTACTCCAGTACATCGAGCGCCGCCCCTTTTACCTGTCCGTTCTTCAGATGTCTGACCAGTGCCGCAGTGTCCAGTACCAACCCTCGTGCCGTATTGACTACATAA
>CAYTNI010000039.1:13607-14623 GCA_964439115.1 uncultured Saprospiraceae bacterium | reverse complement strand
AAAAATGCTGAATGTAGCGAGCTAAATGAAGCTGTGGTATCGGATTGGGGTATTGCGAATGCAGGGGGAATTGGGGTAATTTTGCACAAAACCCCGAGTTGTTTATGAAAATCGCAAATCCCATTTATGATGTGGTGTTTAAATTTATGATGGAAGATTCCCAATCGGCAAAAATATTTCTGTCAGAGGTAACGGGCCTTGATATCGTGACGCTGGAATATTTGCCTCAGGAGTTAGTGGGCAAAAAACGCAGGCAGGTGAAGAAGTCGGTTCCCCGGGGTGTTAATCTTTCGGTATTTCGTTTGGATTTCTCGGCGCGTATTCGGGAGGCTGACGGAAGGGAGAAGGTTGTTATAATAGAGTTGCAGAAATCGAATGTGAATCCCCGGATTATGCGATTTCGCAAGTATGTGGGCAAACAGTACACGAATGAACAGCTTTTTCAGTGGGTTACGCCCAGGGTCGGCAGAAGGTATAAAAAGGGAGTGCCTATTTTGCCCATTTTCATTTTAGGGGGAGCGATGGCTGAATTCAGGGATATTCCGGTCCTTGATATAAATTGTCAAATCGTGGACAGATATGCGGGCAAGGTGTTGGAGTCGAGCAACCATTTTATTGAATCGTTGTTCCATAATGGTATTATTATCAACTTAATGGCACTGTACAACAAGCGCCGTAATGAGTTGGAAAAGCTTCTCAGTATTTTCGATTGCCAGGGTATCCCCAAAAATAAACAAATTATGAATGTCAAGGAAACTGATTTTGCGGATCGCTTCCAGCCGATTCTGAGGAGGTTGCAGGCAGCCATAGCGGAAGCAGAAGTTCAAAACAAAATGGACCAGGAGGATGATGTATTGGCGGATCTTTATGATCAGCAATATGTTATAGAAATGGCCAGGCTCGATCGGGAGGAAGGCATACGCATGCAGGAAAACGGCATACGCATGGAGGAAAACGGATTGCGTATGCAGGAAGAAGGCAAACTCATGAAAGAGGAAGCTAAACTCATGAAAGAG
>CAYTNI010000039.1:0-13507 GCA_964439115.1 uncultured Saprospiraceae bacterium | reverse complement strand
GAAGCCAGACGTATTGAAGAGGAAGCCAGACGTATTGAAGAGGAAGCCAGACGTATTGAAGAGGAAGCCAGACGTACTGAAGAGGAAGCCAGACGTATAAAAGAAGAAGCTATACGTAAGGAAGAAGAAGCTATACGTAAGGAAGAAGAAGCCCAGCGTGATCAGGAAAAAGCTATCAGGGTACTCCTGGAGGTCGGTTTTTCTGCAGACGATATATCTACCAAACTTGGGCTGCCGTTGGAAAAAATTTTAGCGCTAATAAAATCCTGATTTAGATAGTAGCTCAATCGAGGAAACCGAGTTTCAGGATTTCCTTTGGCAGATTCTGCGGAGCTTGAATGCAGCTATAAAGGAAGGGGAGGTCAGGAAGCTGCATGGCTCAATAAAATGATTAGGCTAAGCCCATTGATATATGAGCGATCATCTTATTGGGAGGTTAAATAAAAATGGTACTAAAGGATATTGGCCATACAGCACAACAGCCAACCTTCGAAAAAAGGATAATTACTGTACCCAAAATACGAAACCCTTGCAAATCAATCATTTGCAAGGGTTTTTATTTAAAGGTTGTGGGCGCAGAAGGATTCGAACCTCCGACCCCCTGCTTGTAAGGCAGGTGCTCTGAACCGGCTGAGCTATGCGCCCTATTGAAACTTTGTGGGCGATACTGGGCTCGAACCAGTGACCTCACGCGTGTGAAGCGTGCGCTCTGAACCAACTGAGCTAATCACCCGAGCAGTATGCCGCTCCAAAATAATCTGTCGCGATTTTGCCTTTGCTTCCGAAGGCGGGTGCAAAGATATTGCAACATTTCGCAAGTTTGCAAACATTCTACAAAAAAAATTTTTGCCTGATTCTTCTTTATCTTTGAAGCCATCAAATTGTACGCCCGATGCCAGCAAACTCCGTACTGAGTATCCTGCAAACTGCCCGCCGACAAGGCGACAAACTTTTCGCAGTTTTAATTGACCCGGATAAAACCGAACCCATTTCCGCAGGGCATCTCGCTCAACGCGCGGCAAATGCAGGAGTGGATTTGCTCATGATTGGAGGTAGCCTAATGACCACCGACCGCTTTCAGCGTTGTGTACAGCACATCAAATCGGCCTCCGAAATTCCGCTCCTCATCTTTCCCGGCGACTCCCTCCAGGTGCACGGTGCCGCAGATGCCTTGCTTCTCTTATCCCTCATTTCCGGCCGTAATCCCGACCTGCTCATCGGCCGCCACGTGGCCGCCGCACCCGCCTTGCGCCGCAGTGGTCTTGAAATTATTCCCACCGGATACCTTCTCATTGATGGTGGCAAACCTACCTCGGCATCTTATATCAGCAATACTATGCCCATTCCCAACGATAAACCCGATATCGCTGCATGTACTGCCATGGCAGGTGAAATGCTGGGGCTACAGGCGCTATATCTCGATGCAGGAAGCGGCGCCAATTCTCCTGTGCCACCCTCCCTTATCAAGGCAGTACGACAAGCTGTGGAGATTCCCCTTATCGTGGGAGGAGGCCTGCGCCAGATTCCACAATCCATCGCCGCCCTGCAAGCCGGGGCTGATATGGTTGTAGTAGGTACCGCAATCGAGCAAAACCCGGATAGCCTACAGGCATTTAGCGCCGCTCTGCGCAGCACTTTTCCCGCTTTGAAAATCTGATCTCGGAAACTTATTTGCCCGCCTAATCATTATTGTATAAAACATTGCCGTAATACCCATCGGTAACATTCATTAATTAGCGCATCAAATTTGTATTTTGGAACAGGGAATCGTCATAAAATCTACCGGAAGCTGGTATCAGGTGCTAACCGCCGATGGTCAGGTCTGGCAAAGCCGTACCGTGGGCAAACTCCGCCTCGAAGATATCAAACTCACTAATCCGGTAGGGGTAGGGGATGAAGTCCTAATTGAAATAGAAAATGAAGCGGAGTGCTCTGCCCTGATTAAGGCAGTCATGCCCCGTAGAAATTATGTCGTTCGCCAAAGCCCTCGCCGAAAACGCGACCTACACCTCCTCGCCGCCAATGTTGACCAGGCCGTCGTAATCGCTACCATCATCGAACCTCTGCTTAAACAAGGGTTCATTGACCGGTTCCTCCTTATGACTGAACCACAGGATATCCCCACGACAATCATCTTTAACAAGTCTGACCTCTACAGCGATACCGAACTGGCCATGTTTGAACATCTCCATGAAGTCTATCAGGCTATCGGATACCCTGTGCTATTAACTTCCACGGTGGACCAAACCGGCATAGATGCATTCCGAAACCTCCTTCGCGACAAAACCACCCTCATCAGCGGACAGTCGGGCGTAGGAAAATCTACCCTGGTGAACGCCGTCCAGCCACATCTCGACCTGCGCACCGGTGAGTTGTCAGACTACAGCGGTAAAGGTATGCATACGACCACCTTCGCAGAAATGCATACCCTCGACTTCGGGGGAGCCCTCATTGATACGCCCGGCATCAAAATGCTTGCTTTCAACAACCTGGAAACCCTCGATATCGCCCATAATTTTCGCGAATTTTTCCGCCTCTCCGATGATTGCCGCTTCGGTGGCTCCTGCCTGCACCGACAAGAACCCGGCTGCGCCGTGCGCGAGGCCCTCGATGCCGGCGAAGTGAGCGAAATACGGTACATGAACTACCTCACCATCCTCGAAGAAGTCGAAGACCAAAATTACTGGGAACGCCATAAGGATCTTTAACAATCCTTACTTCCTCCAAAAATCAATTTCGCCAAAGCGCACCGAGCCCGGCATCCCATAACCGCTTATTGAACCCTGGTATATCATGGTCGAGCATCTGTCGGGCACGTGCTTCAAGTTTTCCCCACTCTGCAGTAAGTTCCTCCAGCCGATCACGGGAGCCTTGATTGACACGCGGAATACCACTCTCCGTATGGTTGATCAGAAACAGATAATTAGCCGTAAACTTATTCTGGAAGTTCTCTACATCATCATAAGCTTTCGACTTTCGCTGAACCATGTCTTCATCCCATGCTTTCATCTGCGCAGCAAGGTTGCGGCCGTCCACTTTCAGGGCCTCCAGGGTTGAATCTGGAGGTAAATGTGCGAGCACCTGTTCCAACTGTTCCCGAAGTGCATACAATGTATTGACGGTGCGGTGCATGCGAGTGAGTTCGGCTTCCATCAATCCCATCATTTCCTGCCACTCCCGTTGGGCGGCCATATCTGTCGGATAAAGGGGGTTAGGTTTAACCTCAAGCATCGCAGAAACAGACTTCTCACCCATTTTTAGGGTAAGCTGGTACTGTCCGGCAGAAACTTTGCGACCCCGATAGCTTCCTTCGATGTAAGCGGTGGGAATGCCCGGTATGGTGGCATGGCGCAAGTCCCATACGAATCGGTTGAGTCCTTTTTGTGATGGTAAAACAGGTTCAGGCCCGGGGCCGCCGTCATAGCTTTGAAAACCGGTATCAGCTTCCGAACTGAGACGCCGCACCAGGTGGCCATTTGTATCCCGAATTTCCATACTCAACGGAGTTGAGTTTTCTTGTTCTGGCAGGAAATAATAAAGGACCGCCCCGGTTGAAGGGTTTACACCCCGGAAAGGATGAGTGCCGTTGAAGCCGGCAGCCGAGCCATCAAGTTCACTATATCCATTGACCAGCAGGGCTTCCTGTGGGTTGAACAGCATAAATCCGGGATTCTCAGATTCGAACTGACGCAAAAGGGCAAGGTCATCGAGTATCCAGAAAGAGCGTCCGGAAGTGGCGGCAATAAGATCTCCCTGGTGAACCCGCAGGTCCGTAATAGGTGTGACGGGAAGATTGAGCTGAAAGGCATGCCATTCTTTCCCTCCGTTCCAGGAGAGGTACAAACCTGTTTCGGTACCCGCAAAGAGCAAATCCTTGCGCACCTCATCTTCCCTTATGACCCGGGTGAAGGCACCCTGAGCTATCCCTGCGTGAATTGCCGTCCAGGTTTTACCATAATCGTTGGTTTTGTACAATCCAGGAGTGTGGTCGTTAAATTTGTAGCGGGTTGTGGCAATATAGGCGGTAGCCGGATCATGAGGCGAAACTTCAATGGCGTTGATGAGGCATTCCTGTAGCCCGGATGGAGTTACATTTGTCCAAGATTGACCGCCATTTCGGGTGATGTGTACAAGCCCGTCATCACTGCCCACCCAAAGGACTCCTTTTTCATGGGGAGATTCCGAGACATAACTGATGGTGCCATAATTTTCGGCACCGACAACTTCATTGGTATAGGGGCCACCGCCCTTGCCTTGCTTAGACTTATCATTTCTGGTGAGGTCGGGAGACACTTCCGTCCAGGTTTGGCCCATATCCCGTGTGCGCAGCAAAACCTGGGCAGCATGGTAGTAAGTGCCATGTTCATGCTTTGACCAGATAATGGGGGCATTCCAGTTGAAGCGGTATTTCATGTCAGAAGCATCGCGGGCGAGGTACTGGATGGGAGCCGCCATAATATTGGTGCCGGCTTTAGCTTCGGTATCCAATACTTCAATGGTGCCGAGGTAGCTGCCGCCGAGCACAAAACGCGGGTTATCGGGGTCGAAGGCGAGGAAGGCGGATTCCCCACCGGCGGATGACGTCCAGCTCTCTGTAGTGATGCCGCCGGAAGCCAACTCCTGCGAGGCAATGACTACAGAGGTGTTGTCTTGCTGTCCGGCATAGATGCGATAGGGGAAGGTGTTGTCCACGTTGATACGGTACAATTGCGCAGTAGGCATATTGCTTTGGGACGACCAGGTTTTACCGTGGTTTAGGGTGATACCTACGCCACCGTCGTCGGCAATCGCCATATTTTGAGGGTTTTTAGGATTAATCCAAAGGTCGTGGTAATCCCCATGGGGACCAGATATCTCCTCCCATGTTTTGCCGCCGTCAATAGAGCGCAACGCAGGAGCACTAAGTACATAAACTGTATGCTCATTCACCGGATCGGCAAATACTTCTGTATAATACCATGCGCGTTGAATCAAACGATGGTCAGCGGAAACACGCGACCAGTTTTTACCGGCATCGGAGGAGACAAAGAGACCCCCCAGTTCTTTTTCAGAATCGCTTTCGATGAGGGCATAGACGCGATCAGGGTTGGAACGGCAAACAGATACGGCCATCTTGCCCAGTTCGGCGGGAAGCCCCTGTTGTATTTTTATCCAATTTTGCCCTCCATCGGTGGATTTGTAAAGACCGCTGCCCGGACCACCACTGATGACTTTCCAGGGAAGGCGGCCGTATTCCCACATGGCCGCATAGAGCACATCGGGATGGTTCATATCCATGGCAAGTTCGGCACAACCGGTTTTTTCATCCACATAGAGTACTTTTTGCCAGGTCTTCCCGCCATCTGTGGTTTTAAAAATACCGCGTTCAGGAGATGGGCCGTAAAGTGAGCCTTGAGCAGCTACAAAAACGATATCCGGGTTTTTGGGATGAATGGCAATCCGGGCTATGTGCTGAGTAAATTCGAGCCCCACCCGGCTCCAGGTTTTTCCACTATCCACAGACTTATAAACGCCATCGCCATGGTGTGTCATTACGCCTCTGACTGCATGTTCACCCATGCCCACATAGACGATATGGGGGTCGCTTTCAGAAACGGCTACAGCCCCCACGGAGCCGGTGTGGAAGAATCCATCGGAGATATTGTGCCAACTGATGCCGAGGTCTTCGGTTTTCCAAAGTCCACCACCGGTAGTTCCCATGTAATAGGAGCCGATTTGCCCCGACACTCCAGATACAGCTACCGAGCGACCTCCGCGGAAGGGGCCTATGCTCCTCCATTTCATCGGTTTGAACCAGGCGTTGTAGTCCACTGGCGTCTGAGCGGTACTTGCCGGGAGAGATGCGGTTGGCTTTGCCGGGCGTTGGGCGCTAACGGCAATAGAAAGTAAAATTGCGAAAGCGATGAGAACCAATTTTTGCTTCATAATCGGGCGGAATTTGAAAAATGAAAACGGCTACAAAGAAAGAGAATTAGAAGGTTGTTTGGCAAATTTTGGTCAAGATAATCTCCGTTCACAGGATTGTTGCAGAATAGGCGTCTTTATGGGAAGTACCTCTTTGGCGGGTTCCCTAAACTTTTTTGGTGATTGCCCCGAATCCCCTATCTTTGCGCCTTTATTTTTAAGGTTAATTCATTCTACTCATGTCGCAGCAAGCCGATCAGTTCAAAAAGTTGGTTTCCCATTGCAAGGAATACGGATTCATTTTTCCATCCAGTGAAATTTACGATGGCTTGAGCGCCGTGTATGACTACGGCCCGTATGGCGCGGAGTTAAAAAACAACATCAAGGCCTACTGGTGGAAATCAATGGTGCAGATGCATGAGAACATCGTCGGGCTTGATGCAGCGATATTTATGCATCCTCTTACCTGGAAAGCTTCCGGCCACGTGGACGCATTCAATGATCCACTGATTGACAATAAGGACAGCAAAAAGCGCTACCGCGCCGACCAGTTGATCGAAGGTCATCTCGACAAGATTGAGGAAAAGGCCAATAAAGAGGTGGAGAAAGCCCAAAAGCGCTTTGGCGAAAGCTTTGACGAGGCCATGTTCCGCCAGACTAACCCGCGCGTGTTGGAATATCAAAAGCAATACGACGAAATCCTCGCCCGCTTTACCAAGGCTACCAGCGAGGGTGATATGGGAGAAATGAAGGCCATTATTGACGACCTGGCCATTGCAGATCCGGAAACCGGCTCCCGCAACTGGACGGAAGTGCGCCAGTTTAACCTCATGTTTTCCACGCAACTCGGCAATATCGCCGGAGAGGAAAGCAAGCTGTACCTCCGGCCGGAAACCGCACAGGGTATTTTCGTAAATTTCCTCAACGTACAGAAAACTACCCGTCAGAAAATCCCCTTTGGCATTGCCCAAATCGGAAAGGCATTCCGCAACGAGATTGTCGCAAGGCAGTTCATCTTCCGCATGCGGGAGTTCGAACAAATGGAGATGCAGTTCTTCCTCCGTCCCGGCGAGGAAATGAAATGGTATAACTACTGGAAAGAAGCCCGGATGAAGTGGCATCTCGCCCTCGGCACCCCGGCAGAAAAGCTGCGCTTCAAAGACCACGACAATCTTGCGCATTACGCCAATGCCGCCGTGGATATCCAGTTTGATTTTCCCTTTGGATTCAAGGAGCTGGAGGGTATCCATTCCCGTACTGATTTTGACCTCGGTAGCCATCAGGAGCTTTCGGGTAAAAAATTGCAGTACTTCGACCCGGAACTGAATGAAAATTATGTCCCCTACGTGGTAGAAACTTCAATCGGTTGCGACCGCATGTTTTTGGCGCTGATGAGTCATGCTCTCCAGGAAGATGTGGCACCCGACGCACAAGGGGACGAGGCCACCCGCACTGTCTTGCGCCTTCACCCTGCTTTGGCCCCAGTGAAGTGCGCGGTCTTACCCTTGCTCAAAAACAAGGATGAACTCACCGGAAAAGCGCGGGAGGTTTTTAATGACCTCAAGCACTCTTTCCTCTGTCAATACGATGAAAAAGACGCCATCGGCCGCCGTTATCGCCGGCAGGATGCCATCGGTACCCCTTATTGTGTCACAGTAGATTTTGACACGCTCCAGGATGGCACGGTCACTATTCGCGAACGCGATTCCATGCAGCAGAGTCGCGTCCGCATTGACGAAGTAGAGTCCATCGTTCGGCGCGGAACAGATATGGCGGGATTATTCAGATAACTTCTGAATTTCTTAACGCAGCAACTCCACTTCCAGCCAGGGGTCCTTGAAATCATATTTGCCCAGCCGCAGATAGTGAGCAAAGCGGGGCAAAAATACAGAGCGCCTTTGGTTGCGGATGGAAACGACCAGCTCATCGCCAAATTTCTGTAAGCTGATGTCACCGGCTTCCACGAAAGGTAGTCGGATGCCTATTCGATAGCCGGTATTGGTTTCCTTGATATGGAAAGTAGATTCCTTATATAATACCTTGGAAGGGTCTGTATCTCCATAGATTCCCTTGCCAATTGCTCGCAACATATCCATGCCGAATACTTCCTGGCCCTGATGGGGAATCCGAAATACCGGCAAGGGGGCAAAGGCTTCTTCAATTTCCTTTAGATATTGCTGTTGAGTAGTTACATACCGGGAGAATAGACCCTCTCCTGCTTCCTCCGGGAAGATGCGGTTGACCATCACGCCATCCACATTGTATCCGTAGAGTTGCAGGTAGGTATAAGCCCTTTTGGCCTCCTTGATGACCATTCGTTCGGGGTTGAGCACGATGCGGATGGAACATACCCGCGGATCCTGCATCACTTTTTGGATGCGCTCGAGCTTGGTGAACAGATTTTCCAATTCCATCATGCCGCGGTCCAGCGGAATTCCGGTGATATTGCGCACCATGGCTCCAAGCCCTTTCATAGCAAGGGAATGCCCCGGGAATGCCTTCATTACCCAGGATTGTGTTACCTGGGGCAGAGACAGCAAACTTAGGGTTTCCCCGGTTGGCGCGCTGTCAATGACGATGAGGTCATAGGCTTTTTGACGGTAGTAATCTTCCAGCCATAGAAAAGCAGAGGCCTCTTCCATACCGGGCAAAGCAGAAAGTTCTTCTGCAGCGACATTGGTAACGCCCTGCCAGCGAAATACCAGCAGCATCAGCTCCCGTACATTGGCCCAGTGCTTTTTCATGGAATAGTACACATCGAGCTCCTGCGCAAACAGGTTGGGTGCTACAGCCCGCGGCTCGGGGGAAAGCTCGCAGTCTAAGGCATCGGCCAGGCTGTGGGCGGGGTCGGTGGAAATAACCAGCGTCTTGATTCCACGCTCGGCGGCGGTCAGGGCGGTAGCTGCGGCGATGGTGGTTTTGCCCACGCCACCTTTCCCGGTAAATAGTTGGATACGCATGTGACGCAATTTTCGCTGTCTTTACAAAGTTAAGGTTTTTTTGCATGCCGAGGGGCTAAAAAAGCCTGCGGTTAGGCGATATTTTAAAAACTTTTTGTATTTTTGATTTTAAATTATACCTAAAATGTTTGAAAGGGCTATACTGCATCTTGATCTGGACGCTTTCTTTGCATCGGTAGAGTGTTTGCAGGACAGCAGCCTGGCGGGTAAACCGCTCATTGTAGGCGGCAGCAGCGAGCGCGGAGTAGTGGCCTCTTGCAGTTATGAGGCACGTGCTTTTGGCATTCGTTCGGCGATGCCCATGAAGCTCGCTTTGCGGCTTTGTCCTGATGCTGTGGTTATACGAGGTGATATGGAGGTGTACGCCCGGCATTCGCGGTTGATTACGGAGATTATTGCAGAGCAGGCTCCGCTCTTTGAGAAGGCCTCCATAGATGAATTTTATATAGACCTCAGCGGCATGGACAAATATTTTGGCTGCTGGAAATGGGCACTTGAATTGCGGGATCGCATTCGAAAGGAGAGTGGATTACCCCTTTCTGCGGCGTTATCGGTCAATAAACTGGTATCGAAGGTAGGCGCCGGCGAGGCGAAGCCCAATGGGGCGAGGCTGGTAGATACGGGTACAGAGCGCGCTTTTCTGGCGCCATTGCCGGTGGGTAAATTACCGTCGGTAGGGGCGGCTACTCAGCAAAAGCTTCAGCTTATGGGCATCCGCCATGTAGAGGCGTTGAGCCGGGTACCGGCATTGCTGTTGCAGCGGGAATTTGGCGTTCATGGGCTGAGCCTGTGGAAAAAGGCCAACGCGATTGACGATAGCCCTGTAACACCTTATCACGAAAAGCAGTCCATTTCTACCGAGCATACTTTTTCAGAAGACACCTGCGATATGACCCTGTTGTACAACGATCTTTCTGCCATGACAGCGCGCCTGGCTTTTGAGTTGCGTCAGTCAAAGAAGTTGACTTCCTGTGTGACGGTGAAACTTCGTTATGCAGATTTTCAGACTTACACGCGTCAGCAGCGCATCCCCTATACGGCATCTGATGCGGCATTGCTGCGATGTGCCCGTACTTTATTCGATCAGCTTTATCAACGGCGTCAATCGCTGCGGCTTATTGGAGTGCGGTTCAGCGGGCTGGTACACGGCAGTCCGCAACTCGATCTTTTCGACGCGCCTGCAGAAGAGCATCGTCTGCTCGAAGCGCTGGATCACATTCGAAAGAAATTTGGTATGAAAGCCGTGGTGCGGGCAGGACGGGGTGCTTAGGAGGTATCAGGGCAATGCTTTGAGTTTTTCCTTAAGGGCAAACAGTTCGTCGCGATGCATGGCTGCGGCCACGAAGTCTAAATCTTTGGCAGCCTGTTTCATCTTTTTGTCAGTAGCGATGATGAGGGCTTCGATTTGGTCGCGAGTGAGGTAGGCGATAAGAGGGTCAGCGGCCAAAGCAGGTTTTTCGGTTTCAATATACGCATTGGCGGGTGCTTTGCCGCGTACGTCAAGGATGGATTTTTGGCTGAGGATATCTTCTGCACTTTTGGTTACGGTGCGCGGCACGATGCCGTTGGCTTCGTTATAGGCCATCTGGATGGAACGACGCCGGTTGGTTTCTTCGATGGTTCTATTCATGGAGTCCGTAATCTGGTCGGCATAGAAGATGACGAGGCCATTGACATTTCTGGCAGCGCGGCCTGCAGTCTGGGTCAGGGAGCGCTCGTTGCGGAGGAAGCCTTCTTTATCGGCATCGAGTATAGCCACGAGCGATACTTCGGGGAGGTCGAGGCCTTCGCGCAGGAGGTTGACGCCTACGAGCACGTCAAAAGTGCCAAGCCGGAGGTCGCGTAGAATTTCTACCCGCTCCAGCGTGTCCACCTCGGAGTGGATGTAGCGCACTTTTACGTTTAGGTTGGTGAGGTATTTGGTAAGTTCCTCCGCCATGCGCTTGGTAAGTGTAGTAACGAGAACGCGCTCGTTGCGTTTGATGCGTTCGTCAATTTCCTCGAGGAGGTCGTCCATCTGGTTGAGGCTGGGGCGTACTTCAATGGGGGGGTCGAGTAGTCCGGTGGGGCGGATGACCTGTTCTACAATGACGCCGTCGGTTTGTTGGAGTTCATAATCACTCGGAGTAGCACTCACAAACAACACCTGATGGATGAGGCTTTCAAACTCTGTGAAGTTGAGCGGCCGGTTGTCCATGGCGCTGGGGAGCCGGAATCCAAAATTGACGAGACTGAGTTTGCGGGCTCTGTCACCACCATACATACCACGTACCTGAGGGATAGTGACATGGCTTTCGTCAATCACCATGAGGTAATCCTCGGGGAAGTAATCCAACAGACAGAAAGGGCGGGTTCCCTCATTGCGACCGTCAAAGAAGCGGGAATAGTTTTCCACTCCACTACAGTAGCCAAGCTCCTTAATCATCTCCAGGTCAAAGGTGGTGCGCTCGCGAATACGCTTGGCTTCCAGGTATTTGCGCTCACTTTCGAAGTATTTTTCCTGGTGGTACAGCTCATCCTCGATGTTTTTGATGATTTGATGGATGCGCTCGCGGGGGGCGATGTATAGGTTGGCAGGAAAAATGGCGGCATTATCCATACCCTCAATGCGCTTGCCGCTTTCTATTTCAATGCGGTCAATGGTTTCAATCTCATCTCCAAAGAAAGTGATGCGATAGCCATAATCCACATAGGGGAGGTTGATATCCACGGTGTCGCCGCGTACGCGGAAGGTAGCGCGGCGAAAGTCGGTTTCTGTCCGGGAGTACAGGCTGTCCACCAGGCGATATAGAAAACTGTTGCGGGATATGACTTGCCCGGTGCGGATTCTGATGATGCCGGTCTTGTAATCTTCCGGGTTGCCCATACCATAGATGCACGACACGGATGCTACGATGATGATGTCGCGTCGCCCCGAGAGAAGGGATGAAGTAGCACGGAGGCGCAATTTATCTACCTCCTCATTGATGGCGAGGTCTTTTTCTATATAGGTGTCTGTGACGGAGATGTAAGCTTCTGGCTGGTAGTAGTCGTAATAGGAAACGAAGTATTCTACCGCATTGTCAGGGAAGAACTCGCGGAACTCACCGTAGAGCTGGGCGGTAAGGGTCTTGTTATGCGTAAGTACGAGCGTTGGCCGATTGACTTGTGCGATGAGGTTGGCCACCGTAAAGGTTTTTCCGGAGCCGGTGACCCCGAGTAGTACTTGTGCGCGTTCACCGGATTGCACACCCGCTACGAGTTGAGCGATGGCTTGCGGCTGGTCGCCGGTAGGTACGAAGGGGGAGGTGAGTTTAAAATCCATATTTAAGCGTTACAGACTGACGAACCAGCTAATGGCCAGCCAATATACATGACGGGATTGCCCCTGAATCCAATTATTGACCCTATAGTCCAGGCCACATTCCAATTTGTTGGCATCCGTGAAGGCGTATCCTAATGCGGGAACAACCCGCAGTTCGAGATCTGCTTCACTACCCTCTATGGAACCTAAATATTCGTGATTGAGTTTAAGATACCACTCTTTGGGGTCCACTTCAAGTCCATTTAAAGCCCATTCTCCGGCCAGTCGGTACCGCAGCCTGAAAGTCCAGGGGCCGGTAGGGTCGGAGGTTTGGTCGGTAGAAATGCGGTGCGCCAGACGCCAGGAATCATATCTTTTAAGTATGGTAAATTGCTGAATAAATCGATGATTTACCGTGCCGTTACTGCGCAATCTCAGGAGATAGCCGGCTCCTGCGGTTTGATTGGCGCTTATTTTCCTCGAGACGACGGCGGCGAAGTCACTCAGGTCGAAAAAGAAATCAGCTTCGGTAGGGAACTCCTGACCACCTTCTGCCACAAAAAATCGGGATTCTGTACGAAAGTTAATACGCCAGTCTCCTGTGATCTTGCCATTTATATTTACGCCGGGCAATGCACCTACCCGGAAGCTGCTTTGCGCAATCGTCATTCCGGCACATGCGTATATCAGGAAGGGGATGAACAACAGGCGCATATCAATATTCTAAATTATCTGAAATTCTCAAGATTACTATTGACTTGGACAAAACCACTCCGGTATCCGAAAACAGCCATTCCTGGAAATTATTCGAGCCTTTCTTTTTCCCCAGAATGACAACCTCGTATTGAGTGCGTATGGAAGGCGAACCTTGCTTTGGGGCAAAAAAGGCCAGGAGTTCGGAGGAGGTTCCAAGGTATTGTACCTGAATTTTCTGCCATTTGAAGGTGGTAAATTCTTCCCGGAATGCCGAGATCATAGCCTCGCGGGTACTTTCGGGTACCTGAAACAGGGGTATTTCCACCTCCACATCCTGTATTTGACCGGTGGTGTCAAATTCAATACTAAATCGTTGCCCCTTAATTTTGGTTTTTGCCTCGATAGATGACTGTTGTATTCCTTCCTCCCTGTACCACTTCAACTTAGCAGAACCGACGAGGGATTCCGCAAAGCGGATGGCTTGTTGGGGAACTTCATCCGAGCTGATTCGGAACTCGCGCTCCAGTTTGTTCTGGGCCCCCACATGGACTGTCATTGCCCACACAAAATAAAATAATGGAATTGCACGCATAGGGTATTATGGTTCTTCAATAATCTTAACCATTTTTTGGAGAAACAGAGATGATGGCACCGTTATCTGGTG
>CAYTNI010000038.1:0-14681 GCA_964439115.1 uncultured Saprospiraceae bacterium | reverse complement strand
TTAAGGTGTACCTTCAGAGTGGTTTTTCAATAACTTTTGATGAACTGTTCGATTTGATCGGCGTGGAGAATGAATTTGTCAAAATAGAGCTCCTGGGCGTTGTCAATCATGGCCTCATCCTGCTTAGTACCAAGGGTAAGTGAGGTGAGCGATTGAGTTTCACCGCGGGTGAAGATGGAGGAGCCGTGGGCGGAGGGAAGATAGTCCACTTCACACCATATTGGGCGGATGTCTGCGCCACGGCGGCCATCAAGGCGGATGCCTTCGTCCATGACCATACGCCGGATGACCTCTTTTTTCAGCTTGTCGTAGTAAGCCTTGGCGAGGTCGCCGGCAGTTGCCATGTATTCTTCGCCTTTCTCCTCGGTGAGGGTGGCGATCATTTGTTCCTTAATTTCGTCGAAGCGCGTTTTGCGCACCTGCTTGTCGAGGGCGCCGCGGGCCACATCGAGGATGGACTGGCGGGCCAGGGCGTCCACGCGGGCTTTGAGTTCTTCGTCTTCGGCGGGTGCCGCCACTTCGCGTTTTTGAAGTGCTTTACCGCCTACCTTTTGGGCGAGGTCGAGCTGAGCCTGGCATTGCACGCGGATAGCGTCGTGCGCTATTTTGAGCGCTTCCACCATTTCGTGTTCCTGGCACTCATCGGCTTCCCCTTCCACCATCATGATGTTATCCATGGTGGCGGCCACAATGAGGTCAATGTCAGCGCGATTGAGGTCTGATTTATTGGGATTGATGCAGAAAACGCCGTCAATGCGAGCCACGCGCACTTCGGATATAGGGCCCTGGAAGGGGATATCGGAGATGCAGAGGGCTGCGGAGGCGGCTAAAGCGGCATAAGCATCCGGCTTGACGTCCTTTTCTGCCGAAATCAGGTTGATGATAACCTGAGTATCGTTCATATAGTTATCAGGGAACAAGGGACGGATGGCGCGGTCCACCAGGCGGGAGGTGAGCACCTCGTAGTCGGAGAGCTTGGTCTCGCGGCGGAAGAAGTTTCCGGGGATGCGGCCGGCAGCGGCGAATTTTTCCTGGTAGTCCACCGAAAGGGGGAAGAAGGATTGGCCTTCGCGGGCCTTCTTGTCAGAAACCGTAGTGGCAAAGAGCATGGTATTGCCGATGCGCACCACCACTGAGCCATCAGCCTGTGCGCCGAGTTTGCCGGTTTCTATCGTGACTTCCCTGCCGTCGGGCAAGGTAAAGGAAGTGGTTGTTGGAATTTGTAAACCCATGAGGTGTTGGATTAAAAGCAAAGCAGCACCCCTGTAAAGGAGTGCTGCTTGAGGGCTTGTTACTTACGGATACCTAACCGCTCAATCAGTTGGCGGTATTTGGTAATGTCTTTTCTCATCAGATACTGTAGCAATTGCTTGCGCTTACCTACCAGCGCTACCAGAGAGCGGCGACAGGAGTGGTCTTTGCGGTTGGTTTTCAAATGCTCAGAAAGCATCTGAATGCGATAGGTAAAAAGGGCGATCTGACCCTCAGTGGAACCGGTGTTGTTTTCAGAACCGGCAAAGTCGCGGAAGATTTCCGCTTTCTTTTCTGACGTTAAATAAATGGCCATTTTTTAATTTTTTTACCGTTAGTGATCACACGAATCAGTTACAGCGGGCGCAAAAGTAACAGTTTTTCAGGAAAAATAAAAATTATTTTACCAAAGCATCAAAACGCTTGCGCAAACAGCATATTAATTGGCATCTGGCAAAGATAGTTCCGGCATAAATGGCTTACTGCGCCGCTTTGTACTTGCGGAACGCCTCGGTGAGCCGTGGCACTACCTCGAACGCATCTCCCACAACACCGTAATCGGCCGCCTTGAAGAAGGGCGCTTCCGGATCTTTGTTGATGACCACAATCACTTTGGAACTATTCACACCTGCAAGATGCTGGATGGCACCGGAGATGCCAATGGCGATATACAGATTAGGACGAATGGCGATACCTGTCTGTCCGACGTGCTCGTGATGGGGCCTCCAGTGTGCGTCGGCTACCGGTCGGGAACAGGCGGTGGTAGCACCCAGCACCTGGGCAAGGTCTTCGACAAGACCCCAGTTTTCAGGTCCTTTGAGTCCACGGCCGGCAGATACTACGAGTTCGGCCTCTGGCAGCGGGACTATCCCCTCCACGCGCTTGACCGACTTTACCCGCACGCGGGGAGCAGGGACGGCTACTGAAAGGGTCTCTACAGCAACCTCCGCACCTGTTTGTTCTGGCGGCATGGCATTGCCCATCAGCGAGAGCACCTTGATCTCAGAGCGAATTTCGTATTCGGCCACGGCTTTACCGGAAAAAACAGGCCGCTTCACCCTGAACCCGCCATCAGTTTCGGGAAGGCTGTTTACACCGGCTACGGAACCTGCATCCAAGCGGACGGCGAGGCGTCCCAAAACGGATTTGCCATTGGCAGAGGCCGGCACAATAACTACTCCGGCGCCGAGTTGCCGGGCCGCATCTGCGATTACCGCGGTATATACTTGAGCGTCAAAAGTATCCAATTGAGCATCAGGTACTTGATAAACCTTAGCAGCGCCGTATCGTCCAAGCATACCGGCATTTTCTGCAGTGCCCAAAACGAGTGCCGCACAGGTAGTGCCGAGTCGGCCGGCAGTTTTTTGTCCGTAAGTGACTGCCTCGAGGGTCGTTTTTCTGAATTGTCCTTTATGATGTTCTGCAACTATGAGAATCATGATGGTGGATTTGTCGGTGAAAAAATTAAATTACTTTGGCTTCTTCGTGAAGCAGGCGAACGAGTTCATCCATTTGTTCTGGCGCTACAAGTTTGACTGCGGTTTTGGCCGGCGGCATCTGGTAGCCTACCGTTACTGCCTTATCCTCAAAAGGGATAGCCGGAACAACTGTAAGCGGCTTGCTCTTGGCCATCATAATGCCGCGCATGTTGGGTATGCGCTGCTCTGCCATGCCCTTTGCTGCACTCACTACTAGGGGAAGTTCAGCCTCTAATTCTTCGGTGCCTCCTTCGATTTCACGGGAAATGGTAGCCGTGTGGCCGTTCAGATCGAGTTGCGTGGCGTAAGAGATGTAGGGGAGGTCGAGATATTCCGCAACCATGGCACCCACTTCTGCGCCATTGTAGTCAATGGTCTCTTTGCCTAGGAAGATGAGGTCGAAATTGCCCTGGCGGGCGTATTCAGCAATTTGCCGGGCTACGAAAAGGGCACTTTTAGGATCCGCATCTATCCGTACCGCATCGTCGGCGCCGATGGCCAAACCTTTGCGGATGATGGTGTCATTGTCGGCCGGCCCAACGTTGATGATGGTCACGGAACCGCCGAGTGCTTCCTTGATTTCAAGGGCACGCACCAATGCGTACCACTCGTCATAAGGATTCATAATGTATTGCACACCGGCTGCATCAAACTCGCGGTCATTGTTGGTAAATGCTATTTTCGCCGTGGTGTCGGGGGTTTTACTAACGCACACTAACAGTTTCATATTTGGTTTTGGTTTGCCCGGCTTGCCCCGGGTGGTTTTTAAAAAAGTGTGGCTCAACACTTCGTGTCGCGCTGCAAAGATATAAATTTGCAAAGTGGAAAAATGGTTCGCAGCGAATTTTCGCTATTCAAAAAATATGCCCATGCCTACCGCCCGAATGCAACAGCTATTGACGCTGTTGGAAAACAGCCCTCAAGACGCATTCCTGCTTTTTGCCATTGCCAAAGAGTACGAAGGTATTGGCGACCGGCCAAAAGCACTTGATACATACCGCCAACTGGAAAACTCCAGCCCGGATTATGTCGGGCTTTACTACCACCTGGGTAAATTGCTGGAAAAATTAGACCGGCTGGAAGAGGCTAAAGCGGCCTACGACAAAGGACTGGAGGTTGCCAAAGCCGCCGGCGACCGCCATGCATGGAACGAATTGTCCTCCGCACGCATGGATATGGAGGATTAGTTCCCCTTTTGTGTAAACTGCCGGATGAGTATGCCTCCACTCTCCGCTATATCGGCGCGTACCACAATCACATGCTCTTTGATGCCGTCGAATATGGAAACCGCTACGGTGTTGGGTGGCAGCGAGCCGAGCGACTCGGCGTGCAATACCAGCACGTGAAGTGCCTCGGTCAGTACTACGGGAAAGGTGTAGGGTCTTTTGGTAACGCGGAGGTTTTGTACCAGCTTGCGGTCATCCAGCAGCACCGTCACTACATCTCCATCGGGGATGCCATTGTCCCAGATGCGCACCCGAATATCCGGTCGGGCCACCTCAATGATATGTTGAATATCCACTTTTCGCCCCAGGACTGTAGAATCTTTGGGCGTGGAGGGCCTGGTTTCGGAGGCGACTACCTTCGGGAGTTCAATTTTTTGAAGAAAAATGGTGCCTGGAGCGCATGCACCGGCCTTGTCCGGCCGCCCTTCAATCTGGCCTGACCATTTGCCCTCCAGAATATATCCGGAGGATTCCTCCCGCAAAACCAGTTCGGCATTTTTTAGACACCATTTCCAGGAGGGCACGGTTCGGTTGGACACTGCGGTTTCTTTCCACAGCACCTTTCTATTAATGGTGTCGTATGACCATTGTAAAATCATGGTGGCCTCCCCGCCGCTGCCTTCCGATACGATTTTGGAAAAACCACTACCGCCATTTTCAAGCTCCATACTAAAGTGAAAACCGTATGGGCGGTCTGCCTGTGATAAATACCCCTTCCAGCTACCGGCTAAAGTTTGAGCCTGTGCATCAGTGCATCCAACCCGGGCACCCCAAATGAGCAGTAGTGCACAAAACTTCATAGCAGGTGATGGGGGGAGGTAAGTTCTGATGAATGTCATTTTGAAAAGTGATGTTCGTCACTTCCAGACTGGAATGTCGGAGGTAAATTTGAGTAGTTGATCACCAAATTTTGATTATCATGCTATATGTCCAGGTACATGCAAGCTTTACAGTAAGCGAGAATCTACAGAAACTGATTGAGGACAAAGTGAGGAAACTCGGTACGTTTCACGACAAGCTGCTCAGCGCAGAAGTGTTTTTAAAAGAGGACGAAAAAAGGCATGCGCAGGCATTGGAGCAAACGGTCGAGTTGAACGTCCAGGTGCCGGGTCAGATTTTACATACTGAAGATCACTCCGACACCTTTGAGAAGTCCCTGAATGCTGCAGTGGAAAAAATGCGCAGACAAATTCTTAAATATAAAGCTCAGACCCGACCCCATATCTAATATCCCTTAAAGTGGGGTTGGCGCTTTTCCAAAAAGGCGGCAGCCCCCTCGCGGAAATCGGCCGTGCCTGCAGTGCGGCCGAATTCCGCTATTTCTGTGGCATAGCCATCGGTATCCGCTTGAAAAAAGGCATTGACCGATGTGATGATACCCGCAATGGCAACTGGCGCTTTCGCAGCAATTTTTCCGATAAGGGCTTTGGCATGCTGTACTTCCTCCCCGGAGGGTACTACGCTGTTGACAAGTCCGAGCTGTAAGGCCTGCTGCGCGTCTATCATATCGGCGGTGAGCAGGAGTTCCATGGCTTTGGTCTTGCCGATGTACTGTACCAGGCGCTGTGTTCCGCCATATCCCGGAATCAGGCCAAGGTTTACCTCCGGCTGACCAAAACGGGCTTTTTCTCCGGCAATCCTAAGATGACAGGCCATGGCGAGTTCACACCCTCCCCCCAAGGCGAAACCATTGACAGCAGCCACCACCGGTTTGGGGAAGCGTTCAATCAGGAAAAAGATATCCTGGCCGCGTTTTGCCATCTCTGCGCCGCGTGCCGCATCAAGTGCCTGAAATTCAGAAATATCGGCACCTGCCACAAATGCTTTTTCCCCGGCACCGGTAAGCACCAGGCCTTTTAAGCCTTCCCGTTTTGGAGCATCTGTCTCAAAAAGATACTTTAGCTCCATCATGGTTTGGGTATTCAGGGCATTGAGCGCCTTTTCCCTGCTGATGGTAACCACCAGAATGTCGTCCTGGAGATCGAGTTGAAGATTTTGGTAATGCATGGTAGGATGATTAAGGTTTAGGAGGGTTTTGATGGCTTTGTTTTACTAATATGCTCAACATCAGGAGGAACAAGGCCGCCAAAATCACAAAAGGGAGCCAACTCCCAATTTGATAGCCGATTCGGTATCCCGAGGAGGAGGTGTCCACAGGCGCTTGGGCAAAAGAAAGGGCTGGCAGGCAAAACAATAATAGCAGACTCCAAGAAAAACGGCTTGCCGGATGGTCATAGTGCCAACCGACAAGCCGTTCTTATGCGGAAGCCTAAAAGGCATTATTGCGCGGTTTTCTTCTTTACTTTAATGGTGCAGCCGATAGCTTTGACAAAGGAGGGCTCCGGGTTTTTCCCCTTTTCCAGCGCGGAAATGGCATCTTCCACATAGCGCACGGTCACTGCGGATGCATCCTGCGCATTGTTATCAATGGCACCGGTATAGCGCACCGTCAGGTTTTTGTCCAGCAGATAGATCTCAGGTGTTCGGGTGGCACCGTATTGCGGATACACCTTTTGGCCTTCATCATACAGATAGGCAAAGGGGAAGGCTTTTTCTTTAGCCCGGGCTTGCATTTTGTCGAAAGCGTCACCGGGTTGGGCTTCAGGATCATTGGGTTGAATGGCCACTACCGGATAACCGAGGGGCGCGAACTTGTTGTGCAACTCGATGATGCGATCTTCGTACATCACCGCGTATGGACAAGTGTTACAGGTAAAGGTAACGATAAACCCTTTCACATTTTCGTAGGAGGACAATGAAACCATTTGGCCATCCACGTTTTTGAGGTTGAAATCCGGCGCTTTGTCGCCAACTTTCAACCCGGTATTGGGATTAGGCCATGTAGCGGCCGCCAGGGTGAAGAACCCGGCAGATACAAAGAGCAAAAGGCGCAAATTTTTAATCATAGCTGTATCATGTTTATTGTTGAACGAATGATTTTACTAATTGGTCGAGCATTTCGTAATCGGGTAACTCTTCCAGGATGACCTTTTTCTGTTGGCCTTTGCGGACGATGGTCACGGGAATGGCGCCGCTCCAATCCGGACTGATGCGGTCAATCCATGCGTTGTAATCGCTGTCTATCAGGGCAATGACCTCCGGTTTCAGTTGGCGCTCCTGGACAAAGGGCAAAAGTTTTGACTCCAGTTGCCTGGAAAAATCTAGACTTACCAGGATGACTTTCACCTTTTTTCCGTTGTAGGCCGTGTGTAACTGCTCAAAATAGGGCAATTCCTGTACACAGGGTTTGCACCAGGTAGCCCAGAAGTTAATGACATAAGTGGTATCATTCTGAACCGAAAGGCGCGGGTTCAGATCGTCGAATTTTTCATAGACGGGAATATTACCCACCAGGCGAGGAGGGTTTTGGCCCGAGCTTTTCACGGTGAATCCTGCTATAAACAACAACCAAATACCCGACAAAAGTGTAATTTTCATAATTTTGATTTGAATCCGCCTTGAAACGACAAAGCGCAGACTTAATTGCGGGAATCGTCTGTTTTTCGTATCTTTCGCTACGCTTAATAACCGACAATACCAATGAAAAAACAACTTTGGGCAATTTTAGTTGCCTCTTTTGCTTTAAGCGCTACAGTGTATGCTCAGGGCTTTTCGCCCCAAATAGATTCCACGGTGTGGCGGCAGTCTGAATCCGGCAAGGTGGAGTGTATTGTGGTCTTAGGCACGCAGGCAGACCTCGGAGAAGCGCTACGGCTGGCCCGGAAATCGGAAAAAGGAAGATATGTATTTGAAAAACTCCGGCTAACTGCTCAGGAAAGCCAGGGGAGAGTGTTGGAAATTCTGGAATCTCATCGGGTGCGATATTCACCATATTATATAGTAAATGCTATCTGGGTAGAAGCTGACCGAAATTTGCTAAACACGTTGGCGCAACTGCCGGAAGTAACCCGGATTGACCCCAACACCGCAATTCGGCTTGAACACCCCGAGGTTCTTCCGGCTCCGGAGCTCGATTTTAGAACGATAGAGTGGGGGATTGCGAAAATCCGCGCAGACCAGGTATGGGATCTCGGCTATACAGGGCAGGAAGTGGTTATTGGAGGACAGGACACCGGCTATGAGTGGAATCATCCGGCTTTGATCAACTCCTACCGCGGATGGAATGGCAGTACTGCCAATCACCATTACAACTGGCATGATGCCATACACGAAATAAACAGCCATAATTCCGGGCCTAACCCCTGCGGGTTAAACAGCCTGGTGCCCTGTGACGACGACAATCACGGCACGCATACTATGGGTACAATGACCGGTGATGATGGTGGGGGTAATCAAATAGGCGTAGCGCCGGGTGCCCGCTGGATTGGTTGTCGGAATATGGAGCGTGGATGGGGCACTCTGAGCTCTTATCTGGAGTGTTTTCAATGGTTTTTGGCCCCTACAGACCTCAACAACGCCAATCCCGACCCCGAAATGGCGCCACATATCATCAACAACTCCTGGGCCTGCCCGCCCGATGAAGGTTGTAACTCCGGTAATTTTGCCTTGTTGCAGACCGCCATCCAAAATTGTGTAAATGCGGGTATTGCGGTAGTAGCTTCCGCCGGAAACAGCGGACCATCCTGTGCCACGGTAAATGCGCCACCTGCGATTTATGATTTGTCCTATTCCGTGGGCGCCACCAACAGTGCCGACGGGATTGCGAGCTTCTCCAGCAGGGGTCCGGTGACTGTAGATGGCAGTAATCGCCTAAAACCCGATGTGAGCGCTCCGGGAGTGGGCGTGCGCTCCGCCGTGCGCTTTGGAGGATACAGTATATTCAGCGGTACCAGTATGGCGGGGCCCCATGTAGCCGGCGCAATGGCCCTGTTGATTGCTGCCAGGCCCGACCTTGCCGGGCAGGTCAGCCAGCTCGAAACCTTTTTGAATACGACGTCCGTACCTTTATTTACTACACAAACCTGTGGGGGCGATACCCCATCATCTACACCCAATCATACCTTCGGGCATGGTCGTATTGATGCTTTGGCTGCAGTAGAAGCAGCTTTGGGAACGGTACCGTCAGAGCTGGTGCGATTCGAGGGGCGATGGAGGGAAGACCACGTGCTGTTGGAGTGGCAAACGGCTTCTGAGGAAAACACGGATTACTTTGAGGTGGAACGGCGCAAAGGTTCCGGGAATTTCTGGGAACTTATAGGAAAGGTACAGGCAGCCGGTAGCAGTACATCCTTGCGCAATTACCAACTGCGTGATGACAGTCCGCGCCCGGGTATTCATTATTATCGGTTAAGGCAGACAGACTGGGACGGTTCAGCGCATATTGGCCCGGTGGTAGCGGTAAATGTTCCGGGATATTTAAGTTTGGAGACATTTCCAAATCCATCTCCGGGGGCATTTGAACTCAGGGTAGAAGGAGAAGTGACATTTCCGCTAGAGTTGACCTGGTATGATATCCTTGGCCGACAGTATGCAAAAGCGGAGGTATCATCATCGCTAAGTCGCTGGCAATTACCCCCTGGGATTTGGACGGGGCTGTTGGGGACACAGCGCTTCAGGGTGGTCATACGGTAAGCAACAGTCTTTTCTGAAAAAAATTTAAATACTGTTTGGTGGTTTGATTAAAATATACTTACCTTTGCACTCGCTTCTCGAAAAGGCATGTATTCGAAAGGCAAAAAGCAAGAGAATCAACGTTTTCAACCGTATAGAAACAAGGACGTATGCCAACGATTAATCAATTAGTGCGTCACGGCAGGGAAAAAGTGGTTTACAAGAGTAAATCCCGCGCTTTAGATGCTTGTCCGCAGAAGCGCGGTGTTTGCACCAAAGTATATACCACGACACCGAAGAAGCCTAACTCTGCGCTCCGCAAGGTAGCGAAGGTGCGTCTTACCAATCAGATTGAGGTAATCGCTTATATTCCAGGAGAGGGCCACAAGCTTCAGGAGCACTCTATTGTGTTGGTTGCCGGCGGTCGTGTAAAGGATTTGCCAGGTGTACGCTACACCATTGTTCGTGGTGCACTTGATACTACTGGGGTAGAAAACCGTCGCAAGAGCCGTTCACACTACGGCGCAAAACGTCCAAAAAAGAAATAATCACCGGCTTTTCAAAGCACCGTTGACATGAGAAAAAGAAAACCAAAAGTACGAGTAATTGCACCGGATCCCCGCTACAGCGATCCAATGGTGACTCAGTTTGTCAATAACCTCATGTGGGAAGGTAAGAAAAGTACTTCCTACGATGTTTTCTACAACGCTATGGATTTGGTATCCCAGCGCGTGAGTGCTGAAGATTCCCATGCAGTGTGGAAGAAGGCGCTCAACAACGTGATGCCACAGGTTGAGGTAAGAAGTCGCCGTATCGGTGGAGCTACTTTCCAGATTCCTACTGAAATTCGCGCAAAGCGCAAGGTTTCCATCGGTATGAAATGGCTCATTAAATTCGCCCGCCAACGCAGTGGCAAAGGAATGGCTGATCGTCTCGCAGCGGAAATCATAGCAGCAAGCAAAGGCGAAGGCGCTGCGGTAAAGCGTAAGGAAGATATGCACAAGATGGCAGAAGCTAACCGCGCATTCGCTCACTTTAAAGTTTAATTAGAAAACTGTATTATAATCCTGTAATCACTCTTTCTCCAAAAAGCCATGAGCAAGGACCTTAAATTCACGAGAAACATCGGCATCGCCGCTCACATTGACGCTGGAAAAACCACTACCAGTGAGCGGATTTTGTATTACACCGGTATGACACACAAAATTGGTGAAGTACACGAAGGTGCCGCAACCATGGACTGGATGGAGCAAGAGCAAGAGCGTGGTATCACCATTACCGCTGCCGCTACCAAGACCGCATGGCGCTGGAAAGATGACGAGTACGTGGTAAACGTCATTGATACTCCCGGGCACGTGGACTTCACAGTGGAAGTTAACCGTTCACTTCGCGTATTGGACGGCTTGGTGTTTCTTTTCTGCGCCGTTTCCGGCGTGGAGCCACAATCTGAAACCAACTGGCGTCTTGCCGATAATTACAAGGTGCCTCGCATCGGCTTCGTGAATAAGATGGACCGCAGTGGTGCTGATTTCTTCAGTGTGGTCAACGACGTTCGTGTAAAACTCGGCTCGAATGCTATTCCGCTTCAGGTACCCATTGGTGCTGAAGAAAAATTCCGCGGCGTGGTGGATCTCATCACTAACCAAGCTATCATTTGGAATGAGCACGACGCAGGTATGACCTACGAGGTAATTCCAATTCCTGAAGATCTCAAGGAAACAGTCAACGAATGGCGCGCCAAGCTCGTGGAAGAAGTTGCTGTGTACGATGAGGCTCTGATGGAAAAATTCTTCGAGGATCCAGATTCCATCTCTCCTGATGAGATGCGCGCCGCAATCCGCGCTGCTGTCATGGATATGAAGTTCGTACCCATGATGTGCGGGTCTTCCTTCAAAAACAAAGGTGTTCAGGCAGTACTTGATGCTGTATGTGCATTCCTTCCTTCACCGACTGACGTTGATGCCGTAAAGGGTATCAATCCTAAGACCGATCAGGAAGAAAGCCGTCAGCCATCTGTGAAAGAACCTTTTGCAGCACTCGCTTTTAAAATTGCAACTGACCCCTACGTGGGCCGTCTAGCTTTCATGCGAGTATATTCTGGTGCTCTTGACGCTGGTTCTTATGTATATAATTCCCGTTCTGACTCCAAGGAGCGTATCTCTCGCTTGTATCAAATGCACGCGAACAAGCAAAACCCGATTGACCGGGTTGAAGCAGGGGATATCGCTGCAGCAGTAGGTTTTAAGGATATTCGCACCGGCGATACGCTCTGCGACCTCGATAATCCTATTGTGCTGGAAAGCATGGTGTTCCCCGAACCGGTAATCGCCATCGCTGTGGAGCCTAAGTCGCAGAAAGAACTCGATAAACTCGGTATGGGTCTTGCTAAGCTCGCTGAAGAGGATCCAACCTTCCGGGTGCGCTACGATGAAGACACCAACCAGACTGTTATTAGCGGTATGGGTGAGTTGCACCTGGAAATCATCGTGGATCGCCTCCGCCGTGAGTTTAAGGTAGAATGCAACCAGGGCGCACCACAGGTGAACTACAAGGAAGCGTTGACTTCCACTGTATCACATCGCGAGCGTTTGAAGAAACAAACCGGTGGTGCGGGTCTCTTCGCAGACATGGAATTCGAACTCGGTCCTGCTGATCCTGAATTTTTGGAAACAGAGGATTTCAAGAGCGGAAAAACCAAGTTGCAGTTTGTGTGGGGTATCGTAGGGGGTGCTATTGACAAGAACTATATGAAGCCCATCCAGGACGGTTTCAAAGCCATGATGGATAACGGTATTCTCGCAGGTTATGGAATAGACAGCATGAAAGTTCGCGTTTTCGACGGTTCCATGCACGCTGTTGACTCCAAGCCTATAGCGTTCGAACTCTGTGCCAAGGAAGGTTTCCGTGCGGCGGCTACCAAGGCCCGCCCTGTGCTGATGGAACCAATTATGAAACTGGAGGTGGTAACGCCGGACGAATATGTAGGTCCTGTAATTGGTGATCTCAACCGCCGTCGCGGTATGCCCAAAGGTCAGGAGCCCCGTATCGGTGGAGCTATCGTTATCCAGGCAGAGGTTCCACTTTCTGAAATGTTCGGATACGTAACGCAATTGCGTACCATTACATCAGGACGTGCGAGTTCTTCCATGGAATTCTCTCATTACGCTGAAGCTCCCGCAGGTGTAGCTAAAGAGGTAATTGAGAAAGCAAAAGGTGTAACAAAAGTATAAAATCATAAGGCGTTCTTCGGTTCTTCCGGGAACGCTTCTTTTTAAAACGGTATTTAGGCATGAATCAGAAGATCAGAATCAAACTTCGTTCTTACGACCACAACCTGGTGGACAAGTCAACGGAGAAGATTGTCAAGACGGTTCGCAACAGCGGCGCTGTAGTGACTGGCCCGATTCCGCTGCCCACCGAGAAACAAGTGTTTACTGTGCTCCGTTCTCCGCACGTCAACAAAAAATCTCGGGAGCAGTTCCAGTTGCGTACGCACAAACGTCTTATCGAAATCTACACGCCCACCCAAAAGACAGTGGACGCATTATCGAAGTTGGAATTGCCCAGCGGTGTGGACATCCAGGTGAAGTTGACGTGATCTATCTTAAAACAAGTTGCTGACAATCGCCTTATGGCGACTCTACATGGTGGTATTTGTATAAACCGAAAATCTATGATTATCGGTTCCGTGTAGGTTTTCAGAATTAATGTAGGAGCGTATTGCGCTTCTCCTTTTCTGAGTTCCTTTCGGTACTTATGCCTCATCTGTGGGTCTCCAAGGGCTAACAGGTCAAAATAAAACATTCAACCGATGAACGGAATTATCGGAAAAAAAGTGGGAATGACCAGCGTCTTTGACAGCGCAGGTCGCAACGTGGCTTGCACGGTTATCGAAGCAGGGCCATGTGTGGTCACACAGGTGAAAACAATGGAATCTGACGGCTACTTTGCTATTCAGATGGGCTATGGTGACGCCAAAGTGAAGAACACGCCCAAACCCATGATGGGACACTTTGAAAAGGCCGGAACTGGTCCTAAGCGTCGGATTGTAGAATTCCGCGATTTCAATGTGGCCCCCAAAACTCTTGGAGATCTCGTCAAGGTAGATGAGGTTTTCAAAGAGGGCGACAAGGTTAGCGCTGTTGGAACTACAAAGGGGAAAGGCTTCCAGGGTGTTGTGAAACGCCATGGCTTCAGCGGTGTCGGCGGTGCCACGCACGGTCAACACAACAGGATGCGTGCTCCGGGTTCAATTGGTGCTTCTTCTTTCCCTTCCAAGGTATTCAAGGGCATGCGTATGGCAGGTCGCGATGGTGGTGATCGTGTGAAAATCCGTAACCTCAGCGTGGTTAAGATTTTCCCTGACCAAAACCTGATTCTGGTGAAAGGCGCCATTCCAGGCCATAATGGTTCAATTGTAATTCTCGAAAAAAAGTAATATCACGGCCATGAAAATAGAAGTTCTCAATAAAGAAGGCCAACCTACCGGCAGATCGGTAGAGTTACCAGATGATATCTTCGGCATCGAGCCTAATGAGCATGTCGTGTATCTGGCCGTGAAGCAGTATCTTGCTAACCAGCGCCAGGGTACTCACAAGGCTAAGGAGCGCAGCGAACTGAGTGGTTCTACACGCAAGCTGCATCGCCAAAAGGGTACCGGTGGTTCTCGTAAAGGGGATATCAACAACCCATTGTATCACGGTGGAGCTCGGGTTTTCGGTCCACGGCCACGTGATTACAGCCAAAAACTCAATAAGAAAGTTAAGCGTCTCGCCCGTTTGTCAGCGCTTTCCAGCAAAGCTGCTGCAGGACAGATTGTCGTGGTGGAGGATTTCTCCTTTGATATGCCCAAGACAAAGGCTTACAAATCTATTCTCAGCAAGTTGGCTACCGGTGATCGCAAAACCTTATTTGTTACGCCGGACTACGATTCCAACGTATATCTGTCAAGCCGTAATTTACAAGAATCCAGCGTAGTGCGTGCTTCAGATTTGAACACTTACGAAATCCTGAAGGCACAGACATTGATCTTTGCTGAGGGAGCTGTGGCTAAAATTAAATAATCACTGGCTTATTGTACTTCTTTGGGGTACGCTAAATGAAGATAACATGGGAAAGATAGTGCTTATAAAACCAACGCTGACGGAAAAAGCCGATTCGCTTACCGAAAAGCTAAATAAGTACACCTTTATTGTTGACAAAAAGGTGAACAAAC
>CAYTNI010000037.1:0-14684 GCA_964439115.1 uncultured Saprospiraceae bacterium | reverse complement strand
CTGTGGGGCAACAGTTTTTTTGTAGGTAATGGAAAAAGCCGTATTTTGGCCGGCGATGCAAAAATGAATCATATGAGAACGATTATCGCTTTATTACTGCTCTCATGGGGAACCACTACGGCATTGGCTCAGTCCACTGCTGCGAGGGAAGCAGCTCAGGAAGCAACCGATGTACTTACGGCTACATACGGGCTAACAGCAGTTCAGATCCCACAGATGCTGGAAATCCAGGAACGCCGTTTTCGCAATCTTGAAGACATCGAACCGCTGAAATCCACCGATGAATCGCTTTATCGGATTAAACTCAGGAATATCCGCATGGGCACAGAAGCCTCTATTGAACGCATTCTGAGTGCTGACCAGCGTCCCATCCTGGAAAAAGAACGCGTGGAGCGCCGTAAAGAAGAAGCTGCAAGGCTAAAAATGCTCCGGGAAAGCGGTGCTACCAAAGCCGAGATTCAGCAGGCTATCCTCGAAATGGAGACAACACGTTGAAAATACAGGCTGCGTCATGGTGACTGCAATTTTTAGTGCGCCGCAAATGCTTTTTCTCGTGTTTTCAAAAACAAAACTGCCACAGTTATGTAATTATAATGTTTCGATCTGGTATCTATTTCTACCGGTACGACACTGGACAGCCAAATCAATAAAATACCAAATTTCGCATCTACATGGATCCTCTGAAGCAGTTATTCAACGAAAAAGCAACTGCACAACGCCAAAAAATAAAATCCCTGCTTAAGGAGCACGGTGAACTCGTAGTTGACCAGGTAACCTTAAGCCAGATTTATGGCGGAGCACGCAACATCAAATCTATGGTCTGGGAAACTTCTGACCTAGACGCGGAGGAGGGCATTAAGTTCAGAGGATATTCCATACCGGAACTTCGCAATCTGCTGCCCAAAGGCCAGGACAAAAAAGAGCCCCGTCCGGAAGGCCTTTTCTGGTTGATGCTCACCAATGAGATTCCCACCGTGGAGCAAGTGGAATGGCTAACCCTCCAGTGGACTCACCGGAGTAACGTCCCCGACCACGTGTTCCGCACCTTGGATGCGCTGCCGGAAAGCACACATCCCATGACTCAGTTCACGGTGGCAGTGGCGGCCATGCAATCTGAAAGCATATTCGCACGCCGCTATGAGGAAGGTATTCACAAAGAAGAATACTGGGATCCCACCTATGAAGATGTGATGAACCTCATCGCCAGGCTACCCCGGGTCGCAGCGTATATTTATCGCCGCTCCTTCCACAATGGCAAACACATACCGCCCAATATCAGTATGGACTGGGCCGGCAACTTCGCGCACATGCTGGGCTTCGACCAACCCGACTTCCGCAGTTTGATGCGCCTGTATCTCACCATTCACGCCGACCACGAAGGGGGTAACGCATCGGCGCATGCAAGTCACCTGGTAGGTTCCACACTCAGCGACCCTTACCTGTCATTCGCGGGTGCCATGACCGCACTGGCCGGCCCACTGCACGGATTGGCTAACCAGGAAGTGGTTACCTGGATTTATAAAATGCTGGATGCACTTGGTACGCGTACGCCTTCCCGCGAGCAGATTGCCGGATATGTAAAGGCTACCATTGATGCCGGACAAGTCATCCCAGGGTATGGCCATGCCGTACTGCGAAAGCCTGATCCTCGCTTTATGGCCCAAAAGGATTTTGCAGCGCGCAATATCCCCCACGACGATATCATCCAGGTAGTCTGGGATGTCTTCGAAACAGTTCCTCCGATTCTTGAAAGCCTAGGGAAAGTTAAAAATCCATGGCCCAATGTGGATGCACATTCGGGTGCTCTGCTTATTCATTATGGATTGACAGAATCGAACTTCTATACGGTGCTCTTTGGCGTTTCACGTGCGCTCGGCGTGATGGCTCAGCTCGCCTGGTCACGCGCTTTGGGCTTCCCGCTGGAACGACCAAAATCAGTAACGACAGATTGGGCAGAGCGTCAAGTGGCTAAGCATTTGGCTTCCGAAACGATTTCAGCCCATCACGCATAAATTATAAATGACTCGATACGCCCGACCCATAGTCATCGGGGTTGCACTTCTTCTCGCCGGAGTATCCTGTTTCGCCATGTACGAAAAGGCGGAAAAGCAAATACTTTGGGGGAATCTGCCTCTATTCGCATTTCTGATGCTCTGGATACTTGTCAATGCGCTATGGTCAGTGCGTACTACTGATGGCAGGGAGCGTCTTTGGTGGTCAGGGCTGAGTGGGCTTTTACTCGGACTAGGCTTTCCGGGTTGGATTCCTGCTCCATTTTTGTTGTTCGCCGGCTTCGTCCCGCTGTTGATGCTCGAGGAGTCCGTTCGCAAAAGCAATGTACCGAATCCCACCAAAATTGTTTTTGCACATAGTTACAATGCTTTTTTGCTTTGGAATATCCTAAGTACCTACTGGGTGGCCAATACCGCCTTTGCAGCAGGTATTGTGGCCATTGCGCTAAACAGCCTGTTCATGGCTGTAGTATTTACGGCATATCACAAGGTATCGCGAATTATGCCGCGGCTGAGCGGTGCTATTTTCCTGGCTTTTTGGATTGCCTTCGAATACCTGCATTTCAATTGGGAAATCTCCTGGCCCTGGTTAGCCCTGGGGCATGGGTTTGCGCAGTTTCCGGCCCTGGTACAGTGGTATGAATACACCGGGATTTTCGGAGGCGCATTGTGGATTTTGTCGGGCAACCTGATGGTCTTTTCCCTATGGCAATCCTTAAAAAACCGGGAAGTCTGGACGTGGAAAGTCCTGCGTTTGTCGGGCTGGATACTTATCCCTATCGGGTTTTCGCTTTTTTTGTACTACAATTACGACTCCTCGGGGCAATCCACTGCAAAGGTGGCTATTGTTCAGCCCAACTACGAGCCACATTATGAAAAATTCAACCTCCCGGAAGCCGAACAAATGGGGCGCTTTCTGGAGCTATCGGCTCAGGTAGTAGATAGTACCACGGATTATCTGCTATGGCCGGAAACCAGTTTTGGCTACGTAGAGACGCGCAGTATGGAGTCCTATCCGGCTGTGGTGCGCCTTCGGGAATTCATGCAGTCATACCCCCAATTAAAGGTAATTGCCGGGATTGACGCTTTTCATATCTTCCTTCCGGGAGAGGCACATTCGCGGGCGGTGCGCTCATCCAACAGAAACGGGCGAATGATGTATTATGAAGTGCTGAATGCTGCCGCTCAATTTTCGGGTGAAAACGCGGAAGTACCCATTTATCGAAAGTCAAAACTAGTACCCGGGCCTGAAATTCTGCCTTACCGGGAAGTGTTGGGCGTCTTCAAACCGGTGATAGAACAGGTACAAGGAACGGTTTCGGGTGTAGGTACCCAAAAAGAACGTACGGCATTTGGCAGCAGCAGCGGCCTGATTGCCCCGGTGATCTGCTATGAGTCCGTCTTTGGAGAATTCTTCACCGGTTATATCGGCAAGGGAGCACAGGCGGCATTCATTATGACAAACGACGGATGGTGGGACAATACTCCAGGACATAGACAGCACCTCTGGATTGGCTCTCTTCGGGCTATTGAGACCCGTAGATCCATTGCACGCGCTGCAAACACCGGTATTACTTGCTTTATCAATCAGCGCGGGGATATTTTACAGCCCACCAGGTACAACGAAGCTGTGGCCATTAGCGGAGAGATACAACTCAGCGATGAAGTGACTGCTTATGTGCGATGGGGGGATTTTATCGCCCGCATTGCTGTTTTCACCACCATGATTTTCCTGCTGAACGCCGTAGCTAAGACGATACAGCGCAAAATTGGCTTTTCCGAAAAAAATTAAACCTTGGGCTTCTGCAAAATAACCCATAACCAAAGCACCGCAAAAAGTAGTGCAATTACTCCCGCATAGGCCAAATACACCATAGTATATGGCCAAAACCACACGAGTAAGGCAAGGGAAAAACCTATGATGGCCAAAATGGAAAAAAATCTTCCCCACCAGCCTGTATGCCATGTCCAGGGGGCGATGACGCCAAAAACAGCAGCCAGGCTAGCCCATTTGATATGGGTAAAAACCTGAAGTTGGCGCAAAGGCGTTTCAAATTCAGCATTCAATAGGTTCAGGATTTGCAGCAGGCGGTCGTTTTCCAAAAAATCAAAGATGCAGGCGCCAACGGCGAGAGGTATGCCGTATAATATCCATTTTCGCACGCGCATACGCCGCCACATCAGAGCGATAGTTACGGCCAGAAAGGTGGTATATGCCAGGATAAACCAGGTGTCCAGCGCAATACTGCGCCGGAGTTCAGCTACAATTTGATCGTGTATCTCTGTATTGCCTGATTTGCCGGTAATCAGGAAAACCTCTTCGGCAGAGCGTGCAAACTCCAATTGAACTATGGGGGAGATAACCCGAGGGTCATCCGCTTTTTCTATGGCCGGGATGTTCATTAAAGCGGCGAGGGCGGCCACTGTGGTGCCGAGGATAATCGAGGGTAGGAAGGGGTGTGAGCGCATGATGATTGGTGTTGTATTCAGCGAAATTAAGCAACCTAACCTTATCAAAATACAAAAGGGCCTTTGGAGGAAAATCCAAAGACCCTTTTGATGGAATAATTATAGAGCAAATCAGGCTTTGTCCTCTGACTCTTCGCCCAATTGTTCTTTGAGTTGCGTGAAGATATCCATATCGCCAAGGGTGGCTTTTTCCACGGACTGCTGTACTTTTTTCACAGCTGCGCGGCTTTGCTGAGATTCGACGTCGCGTTCTTTTTTGACTGTCTCATCTGCTTCACGGCGAATGTCCTCGAGGTAGCGGGAGTGGGAAACGAGGATGCGCTTATCATCGCGGTTGAACTCGATAACCTTGACCATTACTACTTCTTCTGGATCGCAGAGCGTACCATCTTCCTTGCGCATGTGCTTGAGTGGTGCGAAGGCTTCCAGGCCATAGGGAAGCTGTACAATTACGCCGCGGTCATCCCTGCGAAGCACGGTAGCTTCGTGGTAGGAGCCTACCGGGAATACATTTTCGAAGGTATCCCATGGGTTCTCCTCGGTTTGTTTATGGCCGAGGGAAAGTTTGCGGTTATCACGGTCAATGTCGAGCACCATGACGCTGATTTTCTCACCCACTTTTGTAAATTCAGACGGGTGTGCGTAGCGCTTCGTCCAGGAGAGGTCGGAGATGTGAACCATACCGCCGATACCGGGTGCGAGTTCCACAAATACGCCATAGGGGGTAAGGTTTTTAACCTCGCCCTGGTGCACGCTGTTGACCGGGAAGCGGTCAGCGATTTCACTCCATGGATCTTGGGTAAGTTGCTTGATACTGAGTGACATTTTGCGGTCTTCGCGATCAATGGTAACCACCCGAGCTTCGCACTCATCGCCGAGACGGAAGTATTCGCGGGCATTGACCGGCTGGTTGCTCCATGATACTTCGGAGACGTGCACGAGACCTTCGACGCCGGGTTGAATTTCCAGGAATGCGCCGTAATCTTCGATATTGACTACGCGGCCTTTAACCACTGAGCCTTCCACCACGGATGGATCGAAGACTTCCCATGGGTGGGGCAGGAGTTGCTTGAGGCCCAGAGAGATGCGCTTTTTGTTCTCGTCGAAATCGAGTACCACCACATTGACCTTCTGGTTGAGCTGTAAGACCTCGCTGGGGTGGTTGATTCGGCCCCAGGAAATATCGGTGATATAGAGGAGGCCATCCACGCCGCCAAGGTCGAGGAATGCACCAAAATCAGTGATATTCTTGACGATACCTTCGAGTACCTGACCGCGCTCGAGGCCACCGATGATAGCCATGCGCTGTACGGCGAGGTCGCTTTCGATAAGTGCCTTGTGAGAAACCACCGCGTTTTTGATGGTCTCATTAATCTTGACCACTTTGAACTCCATGGTTTTGCCAACGTACGCATCGTAGTCGATGATAGGCTTGATATCAATCTGGGAGCCTGGGAGGAAGGTTTCCAATCCGCTGCAGTCCACGATGAGACCACCCTTGGTTTTGCTTACCACCGTACCGGTGATGATGCTGCTGTTGGTGTAGGAGTCCACGATGCGTTCCCATGCGCGCAGCAGTTTGGCTTTGCGGCGGGAGAGCGTAAGCCGGCCACGGGCATCCTCTTGTTGTTCGACATAAACCTCTACGCTATCGCCAACCTGAATGCCCGGCATGTCGCGGAATTCGGAGAGCGGTACGAGGCCATCGGATTTGTAGTTGATATCGAGTACGACGTCGCCATCATTGATTGCAGTAACGCGACCGGTGACGACCTCATTTTCGAGCACAGATGAAAGCGTAGCATCGTACTGATCCAGGTAGGCGTTGTATTCATCCTTGGAGTATGCCTGTCCGTGCTTATTGACGGCTGCCCAGTTGAAATCATCGTGAGCTGTATCAGTCTGGAGCAGGTGTTCTAGATTTAACTCCAGCGGTTCCTCCTCCTCTTCGTGTTCTTCTTCAGGTTCGTCGTCCTCAGCTTTTCTGCGAACAACAATGGTGGCTGGTTCAGTTTCAGTATCTTCAGGAGCTTCCTGGGTTAAATCACCACCTTCGTCGGTGCTTTCCGGTGTGACGGGATTTATTTCCTCGTCGTGCAGTTCATTTTCGTGATCTTGCATTGAAAGAATGCTTTTAATGGTTAAAAAATATGGTTATTTCAAAAGTGGCGCAAAGGTAAGGAAAAAAAATGAGTGCGGTGAATTTATTTTTAAATTCCACAAGCTCTGAATCCGCCATCTACTTCGAGATTTTGGCCGGTGATATAAGACGCTTTGTCCATGGCTAAAAAAGTAACGGCGGCGGCGGCCTCAGGGGCTTCGGCGATACGGGCCATGGGGGTACGGCGAAGGATGGCGGCGAGTCGTTCGGGTTGTTGGAGCACGGGTTCGGCCAGTGGGGTGCGGGTGTACCAGGGCGATACAGCATTGACCCTTATGCCGTGGGTAGCCCATTCAACCGCCAGATTTCGGGTCAGTTGAAGGATTGCCGCTTTGGTCATTCCGTAGGGGGCACCGGAGCGCACATCCACCGAAGCGGCTACGGAGCTGATATTAATCACAGAAGGCCCGTGTCCTTCCCTGAGCAAGGGGAAGCACATCCGGGTTATGGCCATGAGACTAAACAAGTTATTTTCAAAAATCTGCCGGTATTCGTCCTCCTGGTATTCCTCAAACTGTTTGCGGATATTCATTCCCACGTTATTGACTAAAATATCCAGGCGGCCCCATTTTTGCCGGATGGCCTCGAGGATTCGCTGACGGTCGGCGGCGAGGGAGACATCAGCGAGGATGCCTGAAGCGGGAAGTCCGAGCGATTTCCATTGCTCGAGTTGTTGGTGCATGGTATCTGCATCTCGTGCTACCACGCATACTTCAGCGTCGAGCGCAAGCATTTCATCTGCAACGGCGAGGCCGATACCTTTTGTGCCGCCGGTAATCAAGGCGCATTTGCCCGAAAGTGACCACGAAGAAATCATTAGATTTTTTTTTACGAAGGTAAGTAGTATGGTTAAAATCGTAGAACTGTCTGTGTTTTAAGGCCATAAAAAAATATGCTGCGAAACGGGTAACCGGGATATGTCCTTCACCAACAATCCTGCCTTTTTCGTACCTTTGCTGTGATTTTTGAAGTATTGCACATTCAAAAAAGCAAAGGTCCATGTGGCAAAATTTTTTGGATTTCCTGTTTCAGACAGACCGGCCGATTTACCGCGCATGGGCTATCCGGATGTGGCAAGCTGTGTTCATCGGGATAGGGCTGTTTTTAATTTTGTTTTTGGCACTCTCATTCACCAACCTGCCGTCTGTGAGCCAGCTGGAAAACCCCAAGAGCGAACTTGCCTCTGTGGTATATGGCGCTAACGGGGGCGAGCTGGGAAGGTATTACACCGAGAACCGGGTGCCCGTGGGATTTGAAGATCTTTCGCCAAATCTGGTAAAAGCATTGGTAGCCACTGAGGATGAACGCTACTATCAGCATTCTGGAATTGACTTCCAGGCTCTTGGGCGGGTGGCAGTCAAAACCGTTTTGTTGCGACAAAAAAGTGCAGGCGGTGCCAGTACAATTACCCAGCAGTTGGCCAAGCTGCTGTTCACCGGTGAAAAAAAGGGGGGATTAGGTCGTGTATTTCAAAAATTAAGGGAATGGATTATCGCCGTCAGGCTTGAGCGGCGTTACACCAAGGAAGAGATTCTCGCGATGTATCTGAATAAATTCAACTTTATCAACGGCGCCTACGGAATAAAAGCAGCATCGGAGATTTACTTCAATCGCCCACAAGACTCGCTGGAAGTACACGAAGCAGCAGTATTGGTAGGCATGTTGAAAAATCCTTCTCTCTACAATCCTCTTAGGCGGCCAGAGGCGGTTGTACAAAGGCGTAATGTCGTATTTCTCCAAATGTATAAAAATGGCTTGTTGGGGAAATCCGAGTTTGAAACCCTCAAGAAGAAGCCGCTGGGCCTGAAATTTACCCGGCAGACCCACATTGATGGCCTCGCTCCATATTTTCGCATGGAGCTTGCCAAATACATCAAGGATGAAATTCTTTCCAAACCGCAATTCTATAAGCCCAATGGCACACCTTACGACATCTACCGGGACGGTCTGAAAATCTATACCACCATAGACCCCCAGATGCAGGCTATTGCCGAACAGACCATGTTGGCGCACATGGCTAAGCTGCAAACTACCTTCTGGCGCACATGGGGCAAACGCGATCCCTGGACTTACCGCGAGGCAGGCTCCACCACAGAAATTTCTCCCGCAGTCCGGAAAATGCGATTAAAAGGGTTGCTCCGCGAAACCGAACGCTACCAAGGACTGAGAGACGTCTTCCTGCTCGAAACTTGTGAGAAAATCCGGGAAGAACTGGGCGAACCTAATCTACTCCAGGAGGACTGGGAGGTTGACCTCGTACTGGCAGAGGACCGAAAACCAGACACCCTCAATCAATTGGTGAAATCCGGTCGGCTCAAGGCACCTACGGCTTCCAACCTGATGCGCGTCCTCAATAGCAACTACTATGCGGATTTGCGCACGGCATGGTCTCAATTACAGGAGGCCAGCGACCGGGAGTTCAACACCCCTGTTCGGATGCGGGTTTTTGATTACAACGAGTCCTTTGAGAAAGATACCATTATGTCGCCTTTGGACTCCATCCGCTACCACCGGATGTTCCTCCAAACGGGAATTCTGGCCGTTGACCCGGTAACAGGGTATGTCAAAGCCTGGATAGGGGGCGTGAACCACAAGTACTTTCAATTTGACCACGTCAACATCAATCGGCAGGTCGGCTCCACGTTCAAGCCTTTTGTATATGCCACCGCTATTGAGATATACAGGTTTTCACCATGTTATACGGTTGTAGATAACGCAAAAACCATCGAGCCCGGAGAGGGTAACTTTGGATTGCTGGAGCCTTGGACGCCGGCCAATGCCAGCGATGGCTATACCGGCGGTGTTTTCAACCTGCGCGACGGCTTGCGAAATTCTGTCAATACCGTATCCGTTCAACTCGTCAAGGAAATCGGCGATGTAGAGCCTATCCGAGGTCTGGTGAATATGATGGGTATCGACAGTTCCGCCCTGTATCCCAACGGTCGGCACCGCATACCCAAATCGCCTTCCATCTGCCTGGGCGCCACAGATTTGTCCGTTATGGAAATGACAGGCGCCTACACCACTTTTGCCAACAACGGCCTCTATGTCAAGCCCATTTTTATCAGCCGTATTGAAGACCGCAATGGCCGGGTTATCTTTTCCGCTATGCCGGAGGAAAAACAGGCGCTCTCGCCAAGTGCCAATTACGCGATGGTTGATTTGCTCAAATATGCGGGTACAAATCTGGGAGGTATTAAAAGTGAAACCGGTGGTAAAACCGGCACTACCAATGACTACGTGGATGGATGGTTTATGGGAGTCACACCTCGCCTGGTAGTGGGCACCTGGGTGGGTGGTGAAGACCGCTGGATCAGGTTTCTGTCGCTCACTTACGGGCAAGGATCCTATATGGCCAAACCGTTTTTCAGAGAATTCATCAAAGCCCTGGAAAATACCCCAGGGGTTGATTTCGATCCAACAGCCCGTTTCCCTCGTCCCCCGGGTGATATGGACATAGAGCTGGACTGCTCCAGGTACGATGCCCAGCGGCCGGAATTCAAGGACCTGGACGATGAGTTTTCCAGAGATATCTTTGGCGACGAACGTCCGGATGGATAGAACTTCCTCAGCGAAGTCATTGAAATAATGCAAAGTAAGTGCTTTATGCAAAAAATGCTTTTTCTGTGTATGACGCCCATCCTGATGGCGCTCACAGCATGTAGCAATCAGGTCGAAGAACAAATCGAGACCGTACAGTTCAATCTCGATGATCCCATAGTTCGCAATATTTATGAACATCAGGATTATCAGCGGTCAGATAGTTTGTGGATATGGTTTAGCCATGAAAATCCAAACTACCGATATGCGTCGGCCATGGCTTTTGCGTCCATAAAAGATTCGGCTGCCGTCAGCCGCCTGGGTGAATTGCTTGGCGACCCGGTGGATGCGGTGCGGGCAGCTGCGGCATACGCCATCGGCCAGACAGGAATACCCGCTGGTGAAACCCTGCTTGTCAATGCCTTTGAATCCACTGATACCCTTGGGGCATTCCAGGAAAGCAATCGCGCCATCCTGGAAGCTATTGGGAAATGTGGCACCAGAAAAACCTTACAACAACTGGCCACCGTAAGTACTTATAGACCTTCCGATACCCTTCTGGTGGAAGGCCAGGCGCTCGGGATTTATCGCTTCGCGCTGCGCAACATCACCAGCCCTGAAGGTACTTCCCGAATGTTAGAATTAGTTATATCTTCAGAATATTCAGCGCCAATACGCTTGGTAGCAGCCAATTATCTCGCCAGAGCAACAAACATCTCTATTGATAGTGTTGAAGCTCAACCCCTTATTGCCAAGCTGAGCAATGAGCCTAATCCTGATATTAGAATGGCGATTGCCCTCGCCCTGGAAAAAGTAAAAAGCCGCGAAGCGATGGAAGCGCTTATAAACCTGTGGCCCAAAGAAGAGGACTATCGCGTGCGCTCCAACATCATGCGGGCTATTGGCGCATTCGATTATGGAGCCGTTCAGGCTACTGCCATTCTGGGATTAAAAGATTCCAGCCCCCATGTAGCATTGCGGGCTGCCCAGTTTTTCACCGATCATGGTGTTCCACAGGATGCACCGTTTTATTGGCGCCTGGCCAAAGATTCCCTGCACTGGAATGCCCAACTCCAGATGTATGCCGCCGCGCAACGGCACCTGGCTCCCAGTCAGGAAGAAACCCGCAATAAAATCAACCGGGAAATCAGACAGCGCTTTTTTAGTGGCATATCTGCTGCGCAAAAAGCTGCCGCCCTGCGCGCTCTGTCCGAGTACCCATGGAATTTTCGCTTCATTCAGAGAGAATCCTATACATCCTCTTTGGCCCTGGTACGCACGGCCGGTATCGAGGCCCTTGATGCCATTGCCCAAAGAGCAGATTTCGGCAAGTACTTTGGTAATAGCTCCAGCCGATATGCTGCTGAATTTGCCGGATACCTCCGCCAGGCAGTGGAAAGTCAGGATGTGGGCATGATTGCCGCCGCTGCCATGGCCCTCCGCAATCCAAAGAGGAACTTCGGTGCCGTACTCGACAGCCTGGAGTTTCTCGAAAAGGCTCAGGCAGGGCTTAAATTACCCAGAGATACCGAAGCATGGAACGAACTTCAATCCACCATAGATTACCTGAAAGGCAACCCGAAAAGCAACCCACATAAACCGGATTTCACCCATCCGATTGCATGGGGGATTATTGATGAATTTGCCATTGACCCCACCGCACTTATCCAAACCTCCAAAGGTAAAATCCGCATACGGTTGCTGAGGTCGGCAGCGCCAGGTACGGTGGCCAATTTCATTGCGCTTGCCCGCGACAAGTACTTCGACGGCAAGGTCTTTCACCGGGTAGTGCCCAATTTTGTCATTCAGGGAGGGTGCCCGCGCGGCGATGGCTACGGAGCACCTGATTATGCCATTCGGTCAGAACTTCCTCCTTCCTCCTGGAATCGCGAAGGCCTTGTAGGAATGGCTTCTGCAGGTAACCATACAGAAGGATCCCAATTTTTTATTACCCATTCACCAGCTTTACATCTCGACGGCAACTATACCATTTTCGCAGAGGTTATTGAAGGAATGGATGTAGTACACCAAATACAACCCGGAAGCAAAATCGAAAGTATCATCATTCAATAGTCCAACCATGAAAACCACACCACTAACCGACATACACATCGCACTTGGCGCACGGATGGCTGAATTTGCAGACTACCACATGCCAATATCCTACTCCGGAATCCAGGAAGAACACCATGCTGTCCGACAAGCCGTCGGTATGTTCGATGTATCTCACATGGGTGAGTTTATTGTACGCGGAAAACAGGCACTCGACCTGGTTCAGTTCGTCACCTCTAACGATGCCTCACGACTCGCCGTCGGAGACGTGCAATACTCTTGCCTCCCCAACGGCAAAGGGGGTATCGTAGATGATCTCCTGGTGTATCGACTTCCGGAAGATATGTGTGCCGAAGGTGAACAAGCGTTCATGCTGGTAGTCAATGCTTCCAATATGGAAAAAGACTGGGAGTGGATATCCCGTCACAATCATTTTGACACCAAGCTCATCAATATTTCGGAGCAGACAGGCCTCCTTGCCATACAGGGACCAATGGCTTCAGCATTGCTTCAGCCCCTCACCGATCTGGACCTTGCCTCCATGAAGTACTACACCTTTGCCAAAGGTCGCTTTGCAGGCCTGGATAATGTGCTGGTATCTGCAACAGGATACACCGGTGCGGGTGGCTTTGAGCTTTATGTGGATGCAAGCCGAACCCCACAACTATGGAACAGCATCATGGAGGCCGGAAAGCCTTTCGGAATAAAGCCTGCGGGGCTTGGCGCACGGGATACACTTCGCCTTGAGATGGGCTATTGCCTCTACGGAAATGATATTGATGATACTACTTCCCCGCTTGAGGCCGGACTAGGCTGGATTACCAAGCTTCAGAAAAGTGATTTTGTAGATGCCGCATTTCTGCGCGCCCAAAAAGCGGAAGGGCTTAAGCGAAAGCTAACCGGTTTCCGTCTGGATGACCGCAGAGTGCCGCGACATGGATACCCAATTGAAAATCTGCAGGGTGAAGTGATAGGACATGTAACCTCCGGCACCCAGTCACCTACGCTGGGTTATCCCATCGGCATGGGGTATGTACCTGTGGAGATGGCAAAGGAAGGAACAGAAATTCTCATATCCTTTGGCAACAAAAAATTGTCCGCCTTCATCACCAAAACGCCCTTTCTCTCTGCCTAATTCACCATGCATACCGGTACGCCCCTGCATCCTGAAAATCAAACCGAAATCTCCGGCCTTACGCTTCAAGAGGTTGAAACCATCAGGAAGCAAAGCGGACGCAATGAACTGAGCACACAAAAGGAAGGCATCATCTTGTCGGTCTTACGGGAAATGATTTCCGAGCCGATGTTTTTGCTACTACTGGCCGTCTCAGCTATTTACTTTATCAGTGGAGAAACCAAAGATGGCTTGTTCATGCTGGGCGCTCTGGTGCTGGTTTCTGCCATTTCCTTTTTTCAGGAATCCCGCAGCCGAAAAGCGCTGGCCGCCCTGCATGCCCTGACACGTCCGCAATGTAAAGTCATCAGGGAGAGTGCCATGCAGGAAATTGACAGCGAAGACCTCGTCCCCGGTGATTGTATGGTAGTGGAAGAAGGCACTTCCATCCCCGCAGACGGAGTAATCATCCGAGCCAATGATTTTTCCGTCAATGAATCCATGCTCACCGGTGAGTCCTTGCCCGTTGCCAAAAATGAACATTCCGATAATCAGCAGGTATGGCAGGGCACCACCGTAGCATCGGGGTTGGCCATCTGTAAAGTAACCCTTACAGGCAGTCGGACAAAACTCGGGCAAATCGGCCAGAGCATGGAGTCCATCAAGTCGGAGAAAACGCCACTCCAAATTCAGATAGCGAACTTCGTCCGGAAAATGGCTATTGTCGGAATAGTCGTTTTCTTATTGGTTTGGGCAATCAACTACTTCCAGTCATTCGACCTTCTGGGGAGTTTACTCAAAGCCCTCACCCTTGCCATGAGCATTTTACCGGAGGAAATACCTGTAGCCTTCACAACTTTCATGGCCCTGGGAGCATGGCGATTAATGCAGGCAGGCGTAATTGTCAAACAAATAAAAACAGTAGAAGCACTGGGAAGCGCAACCGTAATATGTACCGATAAAACAGGCACCATCACCGAAAATAGAATGGCTCTGGCACAACTTTACCTGCCCGACCGGAAAGTAATTGTACAACCAGATGCAGAAATTGGAGAAAGCGGACGAGCGCTGATTCAAATGGCCATGTGGTCAAGTGAACCTATCCCTTTTGACCCTATGGAAATCGCCTTGCATGATACTTATGGAGCCATGATAAGCTTCGATGAGCGTCCACATTATCGTATGATTCACGAATACCCCCTCAGCGGACGCCCTCCCATGATGACGCATATCTTTGAACATCCCTCCGGGCATCGCATTATTGCCTGCAAGGGAGCTTCGGAAGCGGTTGTTGAATTGTGTCATCTGGATGTCGATGAACGGCAAGCCATAAAAG
>CAYTNI010000036.1:0-14763 GCA_964439115.1 uncultured Saprospiraceae bacterium | reverse complement strand
CTAATTCTTCAAAATAATCCTCCTTGACGTGAATATCCTCCTCATCAATGGCCTGTTGGCGAAGTTTTGCCATCTCCTCATCAATTTCGGAGAGATATTCGGCAATCCGAGTCCGAAATTCGAGGGTTTTCCGGCGAAGCTCGTCATGACTGAGGGTTTGAAGTATTTCTTCTACCTCATGGATTTGATCCACTATTGGTCCATAACCCGCCACATCGCGGTCGTGCTTGGTGCCAAAAACTTTTTTCAGGGTTTTTCCGATAAAACCAAACATATATCTTGTTTTGAAGAAAAGATCAATCAAGGCCTGCAAAGGTAATACTTTTGCACCTTCTACATAAACGACCTGTGACAACTGCACATTTTATACCAAAGCAAAAACATGACAAAACGTCTTGTATTTCTCTTGTTTCCTTTTTTGATGGCCGCCAGCTCCTGCCGCAATGACGGTATTCGGGATATTCGCACCCATTACTTCCCCTTAAAAAAGCTTTCAGAGGGCATGGTGTATGAATACCGGGCTGGCGATACCCTGACACCGGCATATTGGTACTATCGGTCATTCCTTGACCAACAGGACAAGTACCTCACCGCTACCTATTACGAACAAACGCTGGAACCGCTCCAGATGGCAAGAGAACTGCTGGTAACCAACGGCATGTTGCTGGAGGAGCTCCGCCTCTACAGCCCGGATGCCGACGGCCGCTCCCGGCAAACTTCTGTCGGAATTGACTATCCTAATGTTTTTCCGTTTGAAGTACGGGATTCCGTAGGGGTCTTCCTCTATAAGGTAAGTTGGAAAGATGAGGAAGAACAACAAATTAGCATTACCCGAAACAGGCGCTTTATGGGGGATACCACCTTTGTTTTTCAGGGCAAGAGCTATCCCTGCGTGCGGTTCAGCCTTTTGGAATCCATAGAACTCGACCATCCGACCCAGGGATATTTTGAACAACTTCTCGAAGGCCACGAAATCTATGCCCAAGGCCTGGGCCTGGTATCTTATGGTAAAAGCCCCCGTGGAACGAGCCCCATCATCTATCGGCTGTCTGACCGCTATCCCATGGAGGTATTAGAATCCAAGGCTCGACGTCGCATCGAGCAATAACCTGTATAGAGCGTACACATCCGAAAAGGAGTTGTACAACGGCACCGGAGCAATGCGCATAACGTTAGGCTCGCGCCAGTCGCAAATAACGCCATGGCTTGAAAGGTAATCGAAAATTTGCCTGCCTCGGGCACCTGCCACCAGCGACAATTGCAACCCCGCGCCTCAGGGTCTTCCTGGATCTCGTGCTGGAATACCCCAAAGCATTTCAAAATCAGATAATATACTGATTATCAAGTGAATTTTTTCGTTTATTGACAACTCTGAAAGTCAGAAAGTAAAATAGCAGACGCGTTATTATATTTTAACGTATTAAAAATACAATAAAGTGATTTTTATTTTGCTTTTGAAAAAAAAGAAGCGGCATGATCAACATGGACACCTACAAAGCGGGCAGGTTTGTAAAACACAGTACAGGTTATACCTATTTCCATCCCACCTTTATCAATGAGCAATGGACATGGGAAGACCAAACCCTGAACATGCTGTTGGAAAAAGCCGCCATCAAGTTGGGCGAACTGAATTCTTTTGCCCGATTGGTCCCCAACATTGATTTGTTTATCCAACTACAAGTAACCAAAGAAGCGGTAGTTTCTAGCCGTATAGAAGGCACGCAAACCAAAATGGACGAAGCGTTTCTGGACGAAACTTTCATAAAAACATGATGCAGGCTGTGCAATCATTCCCTGCTTCTACCCTAATTCCACTCAGGGACACCCAAAAGATAATTCAAAATCACACAAAAAATTGATTTTCAACGATATAAAATCATTCATTAAATACCGCGTAAGTTAAAAGCCCCGTCGAACACCCCCCGTCACCTACAGCTTAGTGGACCGCTATCCCATGGAGGTATTAGAATCCAAGGCTCGACGTCGCATCGAGCAATAACCTGTATAGAGCGTACACATCCGAAAAGGAGTTGTACAACGGCACCGGAGCAATGCGCATAACGTTAGGCTCGCGCCAGTCGCAAATAACGCCATGGCTTGAAAGGTAATCGAAAATTTGCCTGCCTCGGGCACCTGCCACCAGCGACAATTGGCATCCCCGCGCCTCAGGGTCTTTAGGAGTGATGACGTGTAAAGGCCATCCTCTGCCAACCAGATCCTCCAGCAAAAACTCCAGATAAGCGGTCAATTTTATGCTTTTTGTGCGCAAAGCCTCCATGCCGGCGGCTTCGAAGATATCCAGGGAAGCCTTGTGCGCCGCAAAGCTAAAAATCTGTGCATTGCTCAACTGCCATCCGGCTGCCCCGACCATGGGCAAAAAGCCTTTCTCCATCTTAAAACGGCGAGCCTCGTCATGGCCCCACCAGCCGGCAAATCGCGGCAGGCCGGTATCATGGGCATAGCGCTGATGCACGAATACGCCTCCCGGGCCTCCCGGGCCTGAGTTGAGGTATTTATAGCTGCACCATGCCGCAAAATCTACATCCCAATCGTGTAATTTCAAAAGAGCGTTCCCGGCAGCATGTGCCAGGTCAAAACCCACAATAGCTCCCGCTGCGTGACCTGCCCTGGTAATGGCCTCCATATCCATGAGCTGACCGGTATAATATTGCACACCGCCAAGGAGTACCAGTGCGGTCTCTCGTCCGTGTTCCGCAATGGCGCTGCAGATGTCAGCAGTGCGAAGGGTGTGTTCGCCGCGACGTGGTGCAAGCTCTACAATGGCTTCTTCGGGATGAAACCCATGGTAGCGAACCTGGCTCTCCACAGCATACTGGTCGGAGGGGAAAGCCCCTGCTTCCATGATAATTTTATAGCGATGCCTGCCGGGCCGGTAGAAAGACACCATAAGAAGGTGTAGATTTACCGTGAGGGTATTCATCACCACTACTTCTTCCTCAAGTGCGCCGACGATGCGGGCAGTTTGCTGCTGCAGGAATTTGTGATAGTGCATCCAGGGCATTTCTCCGAGAAAGTGTCCCTCCACCCCGTGGTTGCGCCAGTGTTCCAGCTCCCGGGTGAGGGCAGCTTCGGTGGCTTTGGGTTGAAGCCCCAGGGAGTTGCCACAAAAATAAAGCACATCGCGCCCTTCATGTTGTGGGAAATAAAACTGGCTGCGGAAATGTGCCAGCGTATCTAATGCATCCTGCTCGGCAGCGAATGACTCAGCGGTATGAAATTGAAGGTTTTCCATGCTGTAAAGGTACTATATTCATTTATTTTTCTAATTTACGAGGCATAAACGCTAATTTTGCGACAAATTCTGATTGTTATGGGAACCATAAAATTCGGTACAGACGGATGGCGGGCTATCATTGCCCAGGAATATACAGTGGATAACGTCAAGCGGGTGGCAGAAGGCACCGGGCGCTGGATGTTGGAACGCGGCATGAAACAGGTGGCAATTGGTCACGATACGCGATTTGCGGGTGCCTTGTTTGCAGAAACATCCGCACAGGTATTCGGAGCACTTGGCATCAAAGTGGTACTCGCCAAAGGCTTTGTCTCCACACCGATGGTTTCTTTGGCCACCTTTAAAACCGGCTCTGACCTGGGCGTAGTCATTACGGCCAGTCACAACCCGCCTTCGTACAACGGCTTTAAGCTAAAATCGAACCTTGGAGGCCCACTGGCGCCGGCACAAATTGCTGAGGTGGAAGCGCTCATCCCGGAGGTGTGCACCCTGCAACTTCCCGATCTGGAAGAAATGTCGGCCAAAGGCCTCCTGGAATATATTCCTATGGAGCAAATGTACCTCGACCACGTAAAGGCGAAATTCGATCTGGAGGCCATTTACCGCTCAGGAATTACCATCGCCTACGATGGAATGTACGGCGCCGGTCAAAATGTAATGCGCACCTTACTGCCAGAGGCGAAGTTGCTCCATTGTGAATACAACCCCTCCTTCATGGGTCAGGCACCGGAGCCTATCCACCGGAATCTCGGGGAATTGTCCACCCTCATTGCGCAATCTCCCGATATTCAACTCGGCATTGCCAATGACGGGGATGCTGATCGCATCGGCATGTACGACCAGGACGGCAATTTTGTAGATTCTCACCATATCTTGTTGCTACTGCTGCTGTACATGCACAAGTATAAGGGAGAAAAAGGGAAAGTGGTCGTCACTTTTTCAGTTACCGATAAGATGCGCAAAATGGCGCAGAAGTTTGGTTTAGAATGTGAAGTAACCCAGATAGGCTTTAAATATATCGCCGAAATCATGGCGCGCGAAGACGTCATCGTCGGGGGTGAAGAATCCGGCGGACTTGCCGTGAAGGGGCATATTCCTGAGCGCGACGGCATCTGGATTGGACTCATGATTCTCGAGTTTATGGCTAAAACCGGCAAATCACTCAAAGCCTTAATTCAGGAGGTGTATGATGTGGTTGGGCCTTTTGCTTCCGACCGCGACGATTTACACCTTAAGGAATCTCAAAAACAGGAAATTATTGCGGCGTGTAAAAGTGGAGCCTACAAGGCTTTCGGGTCTTATCAGGTTGAATCCATAGAAGATCTTGACGGCTTTAAATTCAATCTTGGCAACGAACAATGGGTTATGATTCGCCCATCCGGCACAGAGCCGGTGCTGCGCGTCTATGCCCAGGCCGATGATCATGCGGCTGTTAGGAGGATTCTGGATGCTACGCGAAGTACGCTCCTGGGTTGATCAGATTGAACTTGCCCATAAGCTAAAAAGCCATTACTTTTGTTTTTCCGGCTCAAGTACCGGGCATTCTATGGCATAAACCTCCGCGCATGTCCCACCTTCGCATCATTTCTGCCGGTGCCGGCAGTGGAAAAACTTTTCGCCTCACCTCGGAAATGACGGAGTTGTTGCAAAAAGGCGTTCGCCCTTCCGGAATTATTGCCACTACCTTTACCAAAAAAGCCGCTGCTGAACTCCAGGAACGCGTCAGGATAAGACTCCTGGAGGCCGGCATGAGTAAGGAGGCCGATGAATTGACCAACGCGCTGATCGGCACCGTGCACAGTCTTGGCGTTAAGCTGCTGCAGCGTTTTGCCTTCGAAGCCGGCGTTTCTCCCCGAGTGGAAATCATCGCCGAGGAAGACCAGCAGACCATCTTCAACAACTCCATTGCCATGGTGCTGCACGCTCAACGCGTTGAAGCCATTGATGAACTGTGCCGGCGGCTCGGCCTGAGTGGCAGCGATGACCACAACTGGCGGCAGGATTTATACCAGCTTATTAACATCGCCCGCTCTAATGCCATGTCGGCAGAAACCCTTCAAAGAAGCCGGGATTACGCATGGAGCTCTTTTGCGCAATATCTGCCGGAGCCGGGCACTTCCACATCTGCTGAATTACATGAGCGGTTCCGTAATAAAATGGAGGAGACCATTGCGCAAGTGGAGCAGAACGGCGACGAAACCAAAGTTACCGCAGAGGCTGTCCAGTTGTGGAAACAAGCCGCACGCCAAATCACGCGGGATGGCGGCCTGAACTGGCAGGAGTGGGTAAAAATATCCAAAACCAACCCGGGAAAGAAAAGCCAGGGCGATGCAGAGGACCTTCAAACTATGGCCCTTGAACACGAAGCAAGCCCTTCATTCCAAAGTGATATCCAGGGATATATTTTTCATATTTTCGACGGCGCAATTGATGCCATTCAGGAATACGAACAGTACAAAAACCGCCGTGGGCTGATTGATTACACCGACATGGAAACGCGGGTACTCCATTTACTCGATCATCCCGCCGTACAGGAAATTCTCTCCGAAGAACTCGACCTGCTCATGGTGGATGAGTTCCAGGATACCAATCCCATACAGCTAGAGATTTTTCTGAAACTCTCCCGGCTTGCCAGATTTTCCGTTTGGGTAGGCGACCCCAAACAAGCCATTTATGGATTTCGGGGCGCTGATCCGGAACTAATGCAAGCGATTATCCGCCAAAGCGGCGGCGTAAAACCGGAGGATATACAGCGATATTCCTGGCGCTCCCGTCCGGATTTAGTACATGCCGTCAACGCTATTTTTACAGGTGCTTTCCCCGAACTACCCACCGACCAGGTGGCACTGGAACCGCGCCAAAGCAAGGCAGAGGAGCCGGCTCTGATGGGCCCGGCCCTACAGCACTGGCATTTCTTATTCGATGAAAACCCGCGCAAACGGCCCGCAAAACCCTGGATGGAACGGTGTATCGCTCAAAAACTCAGCGAATGGCTGGCTCAAGGCCAAACCATCGTGGATCCTCATTCCAAAACGCCCCGCCTCGCACGCCCCGGCGATGTAGCTATCTTGTGCCGAACCAATAATGCCTGTAAGGAAATGGCTGATGCACTACACCTCGCAGGCCTTAAAGCCGCTATTGCCCGACCGGGGCTTTATGATACCGCCGAGGCAAGGCTTCTGACCGCATGCCTGAAATTTCTGCTCAATCCCAAAGATTCCCTCTCCATCGCCGAAATAATGCTTCTGGCAGACGGATTGCACATCGAGGACATCATTGAAAACCGGCTCCACTTTCTTGATCAAATCGAAAACAACCAGTACCCGGGCTATTGGGGAAGAAATAACCCTATTATCCAGAAATTACTCGCATTGACCAAGGAAGCCACTGAATATTCTATCATCGAAACCCTTGATATCGTCACTGAAACGCTTGACCTGCGTCGCATCGTCGCCGCCTGGGGCAATGCCGAACAACGCCTCGACAACCTTGAAGTGCTCCGGCAGACAGCTACCCAATACGAGGATGCCTGTACACGACTTCACAGTGCCGCTTCGCTGGCAGGATTCCTGCTGCGACTCAATCTGCTCCACAGAAAATCCCGTGACTCAAGAGCTGCCGGTCTCGGCCCCGACTGCGTTGAAGTACTTACCTACCACAAAAGCAAAGGACTGGAATGGCCCATAACTATTTGTCACGATCTTGATGGTCAGCTTCAGGATAAAGTTTGGGGCTTTGAAATTATTTCTGAAAATCAGGAAATTAATATTGACAAACTCCTGGAGAACAGGTTGATACGGTTTTGGGTTAACCCCTATGGCTTACAACATCGCAATACCGGGCTCGTGGAGCGAATTGCCAAAGGTCCGGAGCAGGCAAGAGCTACGCAAAAGGCATTGCGCGAGGAGGCGCGGCTTCTTTATGTCGGACTTACCAGGGCCAGAGACTACCTCTTGTTTCCTACCTCCTTCAAGCAGTCAGTCTGGCTTAACCGAGTTAGCCATCAGGGGCAGGAAAACCACGCAGTATTCGACCCACACATGGATGTCCCACCCTGGATCTGGAAGGATGAGTATATACCTCTGCAAACCAATATTATCCATTATCCGGCTACTTTTGTGAGAACCCCTATTCAGCCAGGTAAGACTTTTTTTCTGGAACCCCGCGCCGGGAAAAAGGATTTCCCATCAGCATATTGGGATTTGACCAAAGGGAAGGGACTGAAAATAGACGCCAGGGCAGAAAGTCCCGCATTTTACGGACCACCATTGCCCGTGCAGGAGGGCAACAACCTAAGTGCAATTGCAAAAGCTATCAAGGCTATTCACACCGCCTGGAATATCCAATATTCTGGTGAGTCACTGCAAGACATTGTCCAACTTGCCAGGGAACGCTACTGCCCGGATGAGGATATCGAACCACTCGCTCTCAGGAAAGCCGCCCACTCCTGGGCAGAATACTATACTCAGCGGTTTCAGCCAAAAGCGATGTACCGTCGCCATCCGATAATGGATGTGAGACAGGAAAGGATATTTTATGCCGTGCTGGATATGGTACTAGATACAGGGGAGAGCCTGGTAATTATTCAAAACAGCAGCTTTGCAGCCGACCACACGAGCAGCAAATGGGAGCAGCGCGCCCTCCAGCTTGCTCAATGGCTGCATTTCAGCAAAAAGGCTGCTGAAGCGGCCTTTGGCAAACCTGTTTCCGGCACTTACGTGCATTTTGTACTGTCACAAGCCTTGGTGGAGGTAAAAACCAAGGAATAATTCCGCCTGATTACCTCCACGGCGTAACTCATCACCTGATAAAGCCCTTCATTTACCGGGAAAGTATCAAAATCAGGGATGCCGGTCTGCCCGTATCCGGATGAAGGGGTTCTTCTATTTTTTTGACCGTTAACCCTGCTTCCTGTACTACTGCAAGCCAATCGCCAAAAGTGCGGAAAAACCAGGGCATGGTTGCACGATATCCTTCCCCCATACCAGAAAAATGCTCTTCACACCACTCTGAAGCGTAACTTTTGCCCTCAGGCACATGAAATGGATGCAGGGTTTGTACAATTATGACGCCCCCTTTGTTAAGAACGGTCGCAGCAGCCCTTAAAACGGGTGCAATATCCGCTGATAGCAAGGCAAAGTTAAATACCACCACATCGAAATTGGAGCCCACCTGCTCCGGTGCCGCCACAAATTGGTCGTAACTAAGTACCATGAATTGCCCGGAGCTCCCGTTTTTCGCAGCTTCGATTAAGGCGGCGCTCCCATCAAAACCTATCAAATCCATTCCCTCGGCTGCCAACATTCGGGATAGCCAGCCTTCCCCGCAGCCGGCATCCAGCACGCGAGAAGGACGGCAGTCTTTTACCACGCGAAGAATAGCTCCGTTGGTGACCAGGTTTCTACTGGCAATGCGTGCCTCCCTGATGGATTTTTCCCAGGCGCTAGCATTTTGCTCCCAACTTTCCAAAATTTTTTGATCGAGGTGATGCATGGTAAATCGGTATTTACAGATTAGCAGCTTTGCTGAAAATCCAGTTTTGGTGCTTAAAAATTAATAACGTAAAACCCCTTTCACCCAACTGTTGTCCTTCCTGGATAAACCTCCAATGCGGCTGCCAGCACATCCATGGCGATTTCTAATGATTGCCGGTCTAATATATATGCGATGCGCACCTCCCTCAAACCCAGCCCGGGTGTGGCATAAAAAGCAGCCCCCGGCGATAGCATCACCGTGCTACCCTGAAATTGAAAATCTTCCAATAACCAACGACAAAAGTGCTCCGCATCATCTACAGGCAACTCGGCAAAACAGTAAAAAGCACCCCCCGGCAAGTAGCTCTTCACACCGGGCATTTGCTGCAATCTTCGAAAAACGGTTTGCCTTCGCAGGTCGTATTCCTGCTTGACTGCATCGAGGTATGCTGTATCGTTTTCCAGTGCAGCCTCGGCAAGCATCTGTCCGAATGCGGGAGGGCTCAGGCGCAGCTTGGCATATCTCGAAACGGCCTCTGCCACACCGGGGTGAAAACTTACCAATGCCCCGATTCTGGCACCACATGCGCTGTACCGCTTTGAAACGGAGTCAATCATGACAACGTGCGCTTTGGCCCTTTCCAGGCGCAGCGCGGAATAAAACTCTTGCCCATCGTAGGCAAATTCCCGGTACACCTCGTCCACAAATAGGAAAAGGTCATGCTTTATGGCCAGGTCGCCCAAGGCCTCCAGGGTAGCCTGTGGATAAAGGCAACCGGTAGGATTATTGGGATTGCAAATCAGGATGCCTTTGGTACGCGTGCCTATCTGACGCTCAAAATCATTTATGGCCGGCAACACAAAACCATTGGTGATACTGGAGGTAATGGGCTTCAACACCACATCCGTCATGTGAGCAAAACCACTGTAATTGGCATAAAAAGGCTCCGGGGTGATGATTTCATCTCCCTGATTAAAACAGCTCAACATGCCTAGATATAGGGCCTCTGAAGCGCCGGTGGTGACCAGGATGTGTTCTGGTTGAAGTACTACCCCAAAGCACCGGTAATACTCGGCGAGCTTGACGCGATAGCCCCAATTCCCTTCTGCGGCACTATAGGCTACCACATTAGGCATTGCCGCTTGTAAAGCCTTCAATGCAGCCGGCGGTGTCGGGATATCAGGTTGCCCGATATTGAGATGAAATACATTCAATCCACGTGATTTGGCACCTTCGGCCAGCGGAACGAGCTTCCGGAAGGGTGAAAGCGGCGTTTGGGCTCCACGTTGTGAAATAGAAGGCATACAATGGTGATTTTCGACAAAATTATCCCTTGACACCTTCGATCAAAACCTCCAGGAGCTGGCGGGCAGCATCTGCAATGCGGGTACCGGGGCCAAAAACTGCCGCAACGCCTTTTTCGTAGAGAAAATCGTAATCCTGTGTCGGGATTACCCCACCGACTACCACCAAAATATCCTCTCGCCCCAGTTGGCGAAGCGCTTCGATGGTTTGAGGCACGAGGGTTTTGTGCCCGGCGGCAAGTGAGGATATGCCAAGGATATGTACGTCATTTTCTGCGGCTTGTCGGGCCGCTTCTGCCGGAGTCTGGAAAAGTGGGCCGATATCCACGTCAAAACCGAGGTCGGCAAAACTGGTAGCAATTACCTTGGCACCGCGGTCGTGGCCATCCTGGCCCAGCTTGGCCACCATGATGCGAGGCCGGCGCCCTTCCAGTCCGGCAAACTCATCGGCGAGCGCCTGTGCTTTACCGAAAGCCTCATCGCTGCTGATTTCTCCCGCATATACACCGGATACAGCGCGCGTTTGAGCGATGAAACGCCCAAAGACGCGCTCCATGGCCATGGAAATCTCCCCCAGGGTGGCACGGCGGCGGGCAGCTTCTATGGCAAATTCAAGCAGGTTGCCCTCGCCGGTCTGAGCGCATTGAAAAAGCGCTTCCAGCGCTTGCTGCACTGCGGTTTCATCGCGGTTGGATTTCACGGCCTTTAGCCGCTGCAACTGAGCCTCGCGAACTGCGGTGTTGTCCACTTCGAGAATATCAATCCTGGAGGTTTCGTGTACCTGAAAGATATTTACCCCTACAATTTGATCCTTGCCGCTGTCAATTCGCGCTTGCTTGCGGGCTGCTGCCTCTTCGATGCGGAGTTTGGGAAGCCCATTTTCAATGGCTTTGGTCATACCGCCCAAAGTTTCCACTTCCTCTATCAAAGCCCAGGCTCTGCGCGCCAGACGATCGGTAAGATATTCTACGTAGTAGGAACCGCCCCATGGGTCCACCACGCGGGTGATATCGGTTTCACGCTGAAGATAAAGCTGGGTATCCCTGGCAATTTTGGCGCTAAAATCGGTTGGAAGCGCGATGGCCTCGTCGAGTGCATTGGTGTGTAGGGATTGCGTACCGCCCAGCGCAGCAGCCATAGCTTCAATACAAGTACGCGCCACGTTGTTGAATGGGTCTTGTTCGGTGAGACTCCATCCGGACGTCTGGCAATGCGTACGCAATGCAAGCGACTGGGTACTTTGCGGATTGAAAGACTTTACCAACCGGGCCCACAGCATTCTTCCGGCACGCATTTTGGCAATTTCCATAAAATGGTTCATACCAATAGCCCAAAAGAAGGAAAGGCGAGGGGCAAAATCGTCAATATGAAGGCCGGCTTTCAATCCGGCGCGGATGTATTCGAGTCCGTCGGCAAGGGTATAAGCCAGTTCGATATCGGCGGGGGCCCCTGCTTCATGCATGTGGTAACCACTGATGCTGATAGAATTAAACTTCGGCATGTGCCCAGCCGTAAAGGCGAAGATATCGGCAATAATACGGATAGAGGGTGCGGGCGGATAGATATAGGTATTCCGCACCATAAATTCTTTGAGGATGTCATTTTGGATGGTCCCACTCAATTGATCCAAAGGTACCCCTTGTTCTTCAGCGGCCACGATATAAAATGCCATAATGGGAATAACTGCGCCGTTCATGGTCATGGATACGGACATCTCCCCCAGAGGAATCTGGTCGAAGAGGATTTTCATATCTTCCACGGAATCAATGGCCACGCCCGCTTTGCCCACGTCACCGGCCACCCGTTCGTGGTCGGAGTCGTACCCGCGGTGGGTAGCAAGGTCAAAAGCTACGGAGAGCCCTTTTTGTCCCTGAGCCAGATTCCGGCGATAGAAGGCATTGCTGGCCTCCGCAGTGGAAAAGCCGGCGTATTGCCTGATTGTCCATGGGCGGACGGTGTACATCGAGGCATAAGGCCCCCGGAGGTAAGGCGGTAAACCTGCTGCGAACCGAAGGTGGTGCAACCCGTCGCGGTCAGCGGGAGAATATGTGGATTTTACCGGAATTTGCTCTGCTGTGATAAAAGTTTCCGCCCCCTCAGGAGCTGTGCCGGAAACCCGTTCGTATGGAATTTTACTAAAATCAGGGCGTTTCATACCAGGTATGATTTATTGCAATAGTAAAGGTAAGGATAAAAGCTTCTTTTTTATCGGATACACAACCTTTCACCGCAAAAATCTTTTTAGTTTTGACAGGTCTGAATTAAACAAAAAATGATAGAATTTACCCGCTTCGAACTTGCCAATGGACTGCGCGTCCTGGTACATGAAGACCGCAGCACCCCAATGGTAGCTGTCAACATTCTTTACAACGTGGGGTCGCGTGATGAACACCCCGACAAAACGGGGTTTGCGCACCTGTTTGAACACCTCATGTTTGGTGGTTCTGCGCATATTCCCGATTTTGATGACCCTATTCAAATGGCAGGGGGCGAAAACAATGCTTTTACGAATAGTGATTTTACGAACTTTTACGAGCTCCTGCCGGCAGAAAATATCGAAACGGCTTTCTGGTTGGAAAGCGACCGGATGCTGAGCCTCAGTTTCGACCCCAAAGTATTGGAGGTACAGCAAAAGGTGGTAGTGGAAGAATTCAAGGAGACCTGTCTGAATCAGCCTTACGGCGATGCCTGGCATCTCATTTCTGATTTGGCCTACAAGGTGCACCCCTACCGCTGGCCAACTATCGGACTTGTGCCTGAGCATATTGAAGGAGCTAATATGGAAGATGTCAGGCGTTTCTTCTTCCAGTATTATCGCCCTAATAATGCCATCCTGACAGTGGCGGGCAACGTTGCTCCGGATCTGGTGAAAATGCTAGCAGAAAAATGGTTTGGGGATATCCTTGCAGGTGATATTCCTTCCAGGAAATTGCCGGAGGAACCCACACAACACCGTATGGGCCGCAGAATTCAGCACGCTAGTGTGCCGGTGCCGGCTATCTACATGACCTTCCACATGCCTGCCAGACTTCACCCGGATTACTATGCTGCCGACCTCCTTTCAGATATCCTTTGCAATGGCCAGTCATCCCGTTTGTTCCGGCGCCTGCTCAAGGAACAACAGCTTTTTTCTTCCATTGACTGCTATGTATCCGGCACCATTGACCCAGGTTTGCTAATCATTGAAGGCAAGCCCGCCGATGGCATTGAGCTGGAAACCTGTCGCCAGTTTATATGGAAAGAGCTTGAGCTGCTGAAACAGGAGCGCGTAAGCGACCCGGAGCTGGAAAAAATCAAAAATAAGGTGGAGAGCAATCTCATTTTCTCAGAGATCAGTATCCAGACCAAAGCCTCCTCATTGGCCTTTTACGAACTCCTGGGAGATGCCGATATGATCAATACGGAAGGGGATCACTACAACCGCGTCACAGCGGAGGATATTCAGCGGCTTGCGCAAAGCATATTCACAGAAAGCAACTGCAACGAACTCATTTACGTGCCGCAGAGCAGCCATGATTAACAGGCAGGCTTTTATTCAAGGATTTTAAAGGTTGTCCTTCTGTTTCGCTGGTGCTCATCTTCCGAACACCTGGTGCAAAGGCAATCGGTCTCGGGCACTAATTCGCCAAAACCCTGGGCGATGAGCCGATCCGAGGAAACACCCTTTTCAATAAGGTAATCTACGGCGGATTGAGCTCGTTTTTGGGATAAGTCCTGATTGTAGCGGTCATTACCCCGGCAGTCTGTATGAGAGCCGAGTTGAATGCGGATTCCGGGATTAATGAGCAGAACCCTCGCTAGTCGGTCAAGAGCCGGGCGTGCATCTTCGCGGATGTCCCAACGGTCAAAATCGTAGTAAATATCTTCCATACGGATTTCCTTTTCCGTGAAGATTCTTTCCAGCACGATTTCGAGCTCGAAACGCTGATCGCCCCCGCCAATTTCCGCTACCAGGCCGCGGGTACTAAAAGTAGCCGCGTTATTGAGATACCCGGGAAAAGAAGCCAGGAAAGCATATTCCGTATCCGGATCTATAATGACGGAGAGCAATCCTTCGGCGTCTGTGGTGCGCCTACCTGATTCGTTTCCGAAGCGCATTTCTGCCTGGGCTCCGACAAGGGGCTTACGACCCAAAACCTTGCTGTTGGGATCAGATGGGATTTCAAAGATTTTTTCAAGGACATATACATCCAGAATCAGCTTGCCTTTTAGGGTAGTATCTTTCACAGAAAGCGCCACATCCTGCCTGGGGGGTAAGGGTGGAAGAATGCGTTTTACAAAGCGATAGATGTCGTCCTGCCCGAAACCGTCTTCCCGGGAAGTGGTGAAATATCCGATTTGGAGCGTATCTCCTGACGTGAAATTCCGGGCAATAGACATGCCGAAGTCATCATTGCCTGAGTTGATAGGAGGTTTTAAATTATAAGGTGGTGACCAACCCCCATTGGCCATTTTATAGCTTCTGAAAATATCCAGTCCGCCCATTCCAGTGTGGTGGTCGGAGGCAAAATACAGGGTATCCCCATCTAAAAATGGAAATTTCTCATCGCCAATGGTGTTGATGGTTCGGCTTAAACCAACCGGATCGCTCCATACTCCATTAGTTTTGGTAGAAACATACAAATCGAATCCCCCCCATCCGTCGCTGTGGTCAGAAGCAAAATAAAGCGTTTGGCCATCTGCAGAAAGTGCGGGGTGCACATAGTTGACCTTGTCCTGCACAAAATCGAG
>CAYTNI010000035.1:0-14910 GCA_964439115.1 uncultured Saprospiraceae bacterium | reverse complement strand
GCGCTGAGAGCCCTCCAGAATAGCCTGGGGCGCCAGGGTATCCAAACGCTCGACCTGCTCATTCGCGATGCAGCCAGCGACCAGGCTGCTGTTCTGGGATTGATTCGTTCTGCCGTACAAGCACCTCCCAGTCTGGAGCCTTTCCCCTCCGAACGTTTTAAGCTACTCCTGGAAAAAGCATCCCGGATGCAGGAAAAGCTGGATGCAGCATATCGCACATCCCGAAAAACCGTCTTCGGCAATTACTCCTGGATGGAAACGGTAGGACTTTTCCTCCAGAGCCAACAAATCGCAGGCAAGGAACTGCTCGGGCAACAGCTTTATACACAGGATTATGACTTCACTTTCGAGGAATATCAACTCCTACGCCAAGGCATATCTGGCAGTCAGACGCTATACCCCCGCGTCAACACCCTCAAACACCCTCTTTCGGCTTTGCACAACAATCTTTTTACTCAGAAATCAAAACCCGACAGCCTCTCCTTCATCCGTCAGCAACTCAACTCCTTTTCCGAACGCGCCAGCCACCTGCACCGCCGCTATATACTCACGCTCAACAGTTATTCTGATAAGCTCGAAGACCTTTTTCATACCCGATATCAAACCCTCCGAAGCGGCATATTTCACCTCAATGGTCTGCTAACCGACTTCAGCAACCAGTTCGGAAACAGCTTCGAATTCAGCGCAGAAACAGGCCTACGAATTTCCCGAATCTTCTCCCGGCAAGCCGCAGACATTCTCGAAGCGCGCAAGCAAGTGCAAAAGGCCTACGCGGCCATTGAGGCGGCTTTCATGGAACAACCCATTTTCCCCTTCCCCTGGCTGAGTACCAATGCGCGAAAATTCATCCCTAAAATAAGCCAAAATCTTGCCGACCTGGAAAAGACTTTGAACCACTGGAACGAAAGCCTGCCCCTCCAAATTCAAGAGGATGTCAATCGCCTCAACAGCAAAGTTCGCCATCCCAAATTACCCTTCGAAGACGCTATTGCTGAAATCGAAGACGGCCTCGAGTCTCTGCTTTCCGACCTCAAAGCAGCCTCCGTCTTTGAACAACCCTATGAACATCAAGCCCTTACAATACCACAGCGCCTTGAATATCTGGAGGAGGTGCTTGAATCCCTGGATCATATCCGCATGTTCCTCAAAGATTTTGACGATTTCTATGATTGGCAGCGACATTGGCTTGAACTTCCCGAAAAAGGACGAAAAATCGTTCGCGCGCTCGTCAAAGCCAAGCCCCATGACTGGACAGCCGCCCTCGACAGTTGGTATTTCCACCAATGCCTCTCCATGCATTTCAGCCCTGAATTGCCCGCTAAGGAAGACTCCGTGACCGAACTTGCCAAAACAATCGTGGAATTGAGGCCTCTTCTGCTGAGTAGTATCCGCACCCAATGGGATAAACGGCGCGAAGCAGCCGCCCGTGAATTAAGGCGTGCAGGTAAAAAAAACCCACTCGGCACAAACAAAGACCCCCTGTTGCCTCAGCTATTCCAGGCGTTGGGCAATGAAATTACAGAAATTTTTCCGGTGGTTCTCTCCACACCGGAAACTGCCGCCTTATTGTTCAACCAAACTTCTGACTTTGAATACGTCATCGTGGAAGAAGCTCAGGTAATTCCTGCCACCACAGCCGCCCCGCTGCTCTACCTCGGGCGACGCGCTTTTATCGTCAGCGATCCCGGGCAACAAACATCATTGGACGACAGCTCTTTGCCCGGCCTTTGCCATGCCGCCGGCTATGCGGTCTCCCCCCTACAAATGATTCATCGGCAAAGCCCGGGTAACCTCTTCCAAAAAGCTTCTCCATGCACTGTGGGGGAACAACCCATTCCGGGTTTTCAGTATCAATTCACCCATGTCCACGGGTTTTTCCATGAAGAGACTGGCATCAATGACCAGGAAGCACAGGCCGTGCTGCAGTTACTGAACCATATCAAAGCCAACCCTCAGCGCACCATGCCCAGCGTGGGTATCCTTTGCGGAACGCCCCAACAACGAGATCTGATCAGCTATTATCTGATGAAAATCAAACAGAAAAACGACCACAGCGCCGATGTTCTCCAACAACTGGAACGCAATGGACTGGGGGTTTTTTACTGGTCAGAAACACAAGGACAACACTTCGACGAAGTGTTGCTCTCCACCACTTTCGGCCCCGATGGTCCGAGAAATTCACGGCATAATCTCCTCGAAGCGCTGAACACCCCGGGGGTTCTGGCTCAACTCGCTACGCTGATGAGTCGTGCTCATTACAAAATCCATATCCTTTGCTCCATTGAGGAAAGCGAGCTGCAAAATATCGCAGCCCGTACAGATCTGCCGGGATCCTGCCTTTTCGCCAATTACCTGCTTTGGATTGACGCACTCCAGAAAAAAGGCCAGAAAAAAATACAGACGCAAATCTGGAAACGCGTCGAAAATCTCCTGGCAGTATCCAATACGGATGTCATACCTTCAGGATTCCTGCAAGCCGTTGAAACCGCGCTATACGCCTATATCGGCAAAGAAAAATCAGGGTTGGAAGTTCCCTTCGACCACTTTAGCCTTCCTCTGGCAATCAAAGATGCCGCTAAAGAAAAAATAGCTGCTGCTATTTGTGCCGATGGGAGTTTCTACTACACCCCTGAAACAGACTGGATGTGGGAACATCGAATCCACAACAAATTAACCGAACAACACATCGCCTTCATCCCCGTATCCTCCGCCGATTGGTGGCGGGATGCCAAAGAGGAGGGGCGAAAACTGGCAGGAAAGATACTTAAACTATAATTTACGCCGAAATTGATGCAAATCATTTATATTCACAAAACACTTTAAAGTCTGAGACATGGAAGACCAGGAACTGCTCAGCAAATTGATCCCCACTGCGATGCTGCTGATATTAGGCCTTTTGGAAGCATTTGGAGGGATTTATCTGCATGACAGACGAACTAAAAACGACTGGACCATTGAGCTGGTAAGTCTTTTGACCTTGCCAACGCTCGTCCAGCCAGGCATCTTTTTACTAACCTTTTGGGTGGGCCATACTTGGTTTCCTCAAATCGAAAACCACTACACCAACCTTTCTATTGGATGGCAAATTTTAGCTTTTCTCATTTTTGATGATATGACACAATACTGGTGGCACCGGCTTTCGCATGTCAATCGCGTTATGTGGAAACTCCACAGACCTCATCATGTAGTGGAAGAAATGGGCGTGCTGGTTACCTATAGAAATGCCGTGCTATACTACGCGCTCATGCCAGGCATTTGGTGTTCTGCCATCCTGGTGTTCCTGGGCATGGGGTATGTTTATCTCTTCTACCTGCCGATAAAACTCGTCGTTATTTTATTGGCACACAGCGAGACAAAATGGGATCGGTTTTTATATCGGCATAAATTTTTACACCCCTTGGCCTGGGTTGTCGAAAGAACCATTTCCACACCAAGCACCCATTTTGCACACCATGGATTAACAGCAGAAGATGGCATTTCTCATCCCAATGGCAATTATGGAAATCTGCTTTTTATCTGGGATGTCCTTTTTGGAACAGCAAAAATTACCAGACAGTATCCCTCCAAATTCGGAGCATGGAACAGGGTTAAAGAACCTTGGTACGTCCAGCTATTCTTTCCAATCCTTCGTTCAAAAAAGCCTGAAAGTGAGCTGCATGGCATCATCACTAAAAATGATTACGACCCTTCGGCCTCCTTCAAAGACTTCAACCGATAAAATTCTTTTCCCAAAAGCCGCCTGGACGCCTATACCGGCTGACACCTCGCAGCCATCCGGGGAAGATGCTAAGGCTACTGTATAGGTGCGTACCCTCTTTGCCGGCTCAACCCCGCATAATATTTCCCTGTTAAATGTTTCCAAAAGTTCGGCTTCTGACCCACCTGTGAAATCAGAAAAAAAAGTGGCCGTCGTTTAATCTTAAAAGAAAGCATGGTTAATGGTTAATCCCGACAGAAATATTGCCTTTTGGAACAGGCTCTCTTGTTGGAGTTCGCCCTTCATCCTTACCCGTAGTTCCGGAACTATTACAATGCTGCTGCTCGTCGTTGTCGTGATGCTGGCCGGAGGTTGTCATGAAAGTCGCCGCGATGTATTGCTTGCCCCGTTCCACCGCACCAATGCCGAAATGGTGGAAAACGCACTAAAATCCATGACAGAAGAGCAGAAAATTGCCCAATTAATCATAGTCCAGACCGAAGGTGAAATTGAGTTCCCGGCTTTGTTATACGATGCTTCCCGTGGACTGCTCGGCGGAGTAATCCTTCAACAAATACCCTCCAATCAGCATCGCGTTTTTACCGACAAACTGCGCGAAGCCGCTCCGTTTCCCTTGCTGATTGGCACATTAGAAACCAGCCTACTCAACAACCAGTTTTGCGATGCAACACCCTTCCCTGCACAGCTTGCACTAGACGCCTGTACCAACGCCGACGACCGTCAACAGATGCTTGGCTTGTTCCGACAGCAATCACTTGCTACTGGTATCAACTGTAGCCTCGAACCGCCGATTTATCGAAGTGCCATTTGGGACGATTCCACCCAACTGCCCCGCGCGTCCTTCAACCCGAATCAGATGATGCTCAAAGCATGGGAACAAAGTGGCATGATTAGGCTTGGCAACAGCCTTTCGCATTGGGTCCAGATACCTAATGACACCGCCAAAACGACAGAAAAAATCCTGCAACCTTACCATCAGCTTGCCGAGGCCGGGATATCCGGATTCTGGATTGACCCCGCAATCCTGCAGCCCGACCAACCCCGAAACTACCTGCGCGACTATATGACCAACACCCTCGGATTTGATGGCTTGCTCGCAGGTAGTGGAGATCTGGAAGCGCTGCTGACCGCAGGGGCTGATCTGGTCGTTTGCACAATCCCTGCTGCAGAGGCCCGTAAACAAGTGCGGCAATTACTCGAAGATCGAAAAATCACCTCGGCAGATTTGAACCGAAGGGTCCGAAGATTATTGGCCGCTCGGTTTTGGAGTGAAAAGGCTCGCCCCCGGGCAGACTATCCCGCAAAGCCTATTTTTTTCAACTCAGACCTTGATTTTCAGGCTTTGCGACTATGGGAAAATTCTCCCGTTGTACTCCAAAATCCAGCGTCCATACTACCCCTTGACGCTCTGGCTTGTCAGATTTGGGCTCCTTTCGGGGGCAGTTTTTCCAATTTTACCGCCCGTTTCACCCGATATAGCCATCTCGATACGATTTATCGCCAAAGCACTCCGCCAATAATCAGCAGCCTGCCACTCGTCGTTTTGTGGGATAGTGCTTCATCACCCCTTAGAGAAGACTCCGTTTTCCTAAACGTGTTACGCAACTTTGCCTCCAAAGTGCCAATATCGTTAATACACTTTGGCGACGCACAAAGACTGGCGCATGCGGATACTTCTATGAGTATTATACAGATTTGGGAACGTAACTCCCATACTGAAAACGCCGCGGCCAATCTCCTTTTTGGTGCCCAGGCCGCAACAGCATCTTTGCCGGAGGCCGTTGGCCGGCGCTTTGCCGTCAGTACATGCGTGGCCTTGCCCAAAGTACGGCTGAAATACAGTCATCCTGAGGAAACCGGGATTGATTCCGGGAAGTTAGCAGCGCTCGACACCCTGGTTCAAAAAGCACTCGCCCGAAAGCTATTTCCGGGATGCCAGGTAGTGGTTGCCCATCAGGGGCATATCGTATATGCCAAATCATTTGGACATCTCGACTACCGAAATGGCCAGCCAGTGACTGATACGGCGTTGTACGATATAGCCTCTCTGACTAAAATTGCTGCTACTACTATGATGGCCATGCACTTAAAGGAAGAAGGCAAAATACGGCTGGAAAACACAGTTCGGGCATTTATTCCATCCGCAAGAGGGAAAAATGGTCAGATTTCCGTTAAACAATTGCTCCATCACAGCTCCGGCCTGCCGCCAAGTTTACCCATCGGAGCATTTGTCAACAGACCGCTGGACCGCCGCCAAAGCTGTAATACTTTTTTCTGCAGAAATCCCAGGAAGGGCTATTCCATTCAGGTCGCTGAAAATCTTTTTTTCAAGGATGCGGCACGAAGCTCGATGATCGATGCCTTATACAGGATGCCGGTAAAGAGCAAATCCGTGCGGTATGGGGATGTGAACATGGTCATCCTTCAGCAGATTCTCGAAAGGGCTGGCGGCGCTCCTTTAGATGAACTGGCCGATTCGACGTTTTTTCATCCTCTGGGGCTTGAGCACATCACTTTCCGGCCTCTGGAAAAATTTCCACTAAGCGCGATTGCCCCTACGGAATACGATACGCGGTGGCGGCGGCAGCTTGTTCATGGATATGTCCACGACCGCGCGGCGGCTCTGTTGGGCGGTGTTGCAGGTCACGCAGGATTATTTTCGAATGCCGAAGACCTCGCCGTACTCTTCCAGGTGCTCCTCAATGGCGGGAGCTACGGTGGGCACCAATATCTGGATTCTCAAACCATTGAGCTTTTTACGGGGAGCCGCGGCCGTTCACATCGCGGGCTGGGCTTCGACAAACCCCGAAGGGTAAAATATCCATCCTTTGGAACCAAGAGTGCACCTACCTCCTTTGGGCATGGCGGATTCACCGGCGGTTGCGCCTGGGCAGATCCGGAAAAGCAGTTGGTGTTTATTTTCCTTACCAACCGGATTCATCCCAGCGCAGGAAGTACTGCATTCCTCAAATCCCGGATTCGTCAAAGACTCCACGATGCCGCCTATGCCGCCATGCAAACCTATGAGCCGGGGTGGGGGATATAGCTATTTCTAAAGCGCTTCCTCTATTTCTGAGGAGATGGTATTCTTTCTGCGCTTCCGGTGCTCTTCTGCAAACTGCAAAGCCCGTTGGTGCGCCCGCAAGCGATGCCAACCCTCCCCCGTAACCCAGGAGAGAATTCCCAAGCTGAAAATAGCTGTACGCAAAGCTGCCACCCAACCTGTGTGTAAAGGATAAAAGGGGCGCACCACCAGCAGTTCGATACTAATGACTAGTGCCGATAGAAGGAAAGAAAAGATGCTCATTGCACGGAAAATCTGCAATGCGCGGATTTGACTGCTGCGCAGGCATTTTTTCAGAAACAGTACCGCATCCTGACAATCCGGATCCATACGTACCAACTCCCGAAGAATGTGCTCTGCGCCTGCAAAATCTGAGGTGTTGTAAAGAGACGCCGCCTTGCGGAAGAGTGCTGTTTTGAAAATATCCTCCTGCTTGTACACAGTCAGGTTGTAACAGATGGCCGATTCAATGACCTCATCCACCATGACCAAGTGTTTTTGATAGGCGCCCACTTCAAAAAGCGCATTTACGTAAACATAGAGCAATTCAAAATATTCCTCGAAATCCAACTGACGGATTTCCTCTTCCCTGCGCTCAAAAAAATGGACGATATCCCTATACAGGGATGCATCAATACTCTTGAAGTCCCGATAGAGTTTGGAGTGATATGTAGGCTGAAGATAGTGCACTTAATCCGCTTTTTCCAAGGCATATAAAACAGGTTTGCTGGGTGAGGCGTCAAGCTCCAGCGAGGTAACCTGGATATTCAACAGATATAAACCATCAACAATTAAATTGTTTACAAAAATCAGTTCCGAAATCGTTGCTCCTTCGCGCGTAGCTTCAGGGTATTGCCAAAATACGTGATGTGCCGTGAGTGCACCACCGTCCTCCTCCCGGTCAACAGAGGGAAGGTCAATCAAAAGATGCTCTACACCTTGCTCCACAAGCCAATCCATGGCCTCTGCCGCCATATAAGGCGGATTGGTGCCTGAGTAATGCCGCAGATATTTATCCCCGGTGTTGGGAAGCGTTCTGATAATAAAAGCTTCCGCTTCACCCGGTACGAGCGCCCCCTCCAGTTGCGCTCGTGTAATCACACGATCTCCATCGGGCAATCGCTGCGGCAAAACCGAATGCAATTTCGCAATAAAATGAAATTTTGTCAAGCACTTGTTTAAAGAAAATGACTCCCGGGCAATATGTCCAACACATTCCGTGTGTGTACCGTTCCCATGAGGGTTAAGTCGGACGTTAAAAAAGTTAACCGGGCCGCCAAGCGCTGTGGAGCTAACAAAACTTCCCGCCCTAACCGGCGCCATCGCTACAAATTGCGCGTAAAAACAATTGACGTTTTCCGGGCCTTCGCGCAGTGGAATGGATATATCGAGCGGGCGATCCAAATCTACCCGGTAATTACTCTGCCGATGGGAAAAATGAATTGGAAACATACGCATTAATCGTTTCGTTTATCAGCGCCCCAGTTCAACTTTTCGCGCATGGTTTCCAGAAATCCTGCACCGGGAATGCGAATGAGCCTGATGCCAAAATCATTCTTGCGCACCGCGAGTTGGTGAGCCGACGTGATGACCTCAGAACGCGAATCTAAACTACAAAGAAAGTTTTCTGAACGCCCCTCCACTTCAAAGGAAATCACCGCATCTTCAGAAATGACAATGGGACGAACATTGAGGTTGTGAGGTGCCACCGGCGTGATGACAAAAGTGTTGGAATCCGGAAACATTATCGGCCCGCCACAACTCAGCGAGTAGCCTGTAGAGCCGGTCGGTGTGGACACTATTACCCCATCCGCCCAGTAGGAGTTGAGATACGCCCCGTTCACAAAGGTGTGTATGGTAATCATGGAAGAGGTGTCTCGCTTGAGCAGGGTACAGTCGTTAAGGGCAAACCGACAGGCTCCAAATACAGGGAGATTGGACTCCAGATATAACATGCTGCGGTTTTCCACTTCAAACATGCCCTTGCGCAAAAGGCGGACAGCCTCCGCTATCCGCTTTTTTTCAATACCTGCCAAAAAGCCCAGCCGCCCGAGATTGATGCCCATTATCGGCACATTGCTGTCCCGTATGTGCAAAAGGGCATTCAAAATGGTGCCGTCACCGCCCAGGGTAATACAGTAGTCCAACTGTTTGACAAAAAAATCCTGGTAATTTTCAAAAATTCCGACCTCCCTCCGAAGGGCAATTTTTCCGCGTAGTTGCTCGAGGTATGGTCTGAATACAAAGGCATTGATGTTTTCCTCATGCAACGCGTCGAAAAGTGCCTGTACATACGGCAAGTCCGTGTCCCTGAACATCTTACTGAAAACAACAACCTGCATCAAATATTCATGTTGAGATGTAAAAATAATCCTTTTTCCATTAAATGGTTCACGCTGTATTCTACCAGGAGCACCTTATTGTAAAATAGCACTATGTTCAATCCCACCCCTCCGCTCCATAATGGGCGGTTGTTTAGCGGATTTCCGAAACGGCTGGGCCAGGGGTCGTGAATGATACCCCATCCTCCGTTCAGTGAAAGGTAGGTGTGGAGTGGGATACTTCGAAGTGCCGGCAGCGGCAGTATTCTGTCGAGACAAAAAACGGCATCCATTAACTGGTATCGCAGGGAAGAACGCACCAGCGCCAGATCCAGCCCATCGGCAATGTAGTACTCATATCCGGGCAGACGAACCAGGCCAAAACCCAGTGCACGATTGTCATTGTAGGGCTGCTGACTGCGGATAAACGAAATTTTGCTGTCTGATAACAGCGCCAGACTCCACTTGCGCGATAAAAGCTTGTAGTATTCCATGCGAGCGGTCAGCGTGAGTGCATTTCGATCCTGAAAAAAGCCCATTCCGTCTTTCTGGAGTTTGAACTGCAGCAGATGCCCCTCCAGTGGATACGCCCGGATATCGCGAAAATCTCCGGTGTATTCATAAGATGCTGAGAAATAGCGCTGACGGGTACGGCCTCCCAAAAAATACGCCGGATTTAAGGTGTCCGCCACAAAAGGGTCAAGTCGGTTGTCGTGAAACGCCAGCTCACCATAGTGAAAATGCCGGACACCAGGCCTGTAGGTCAAACCAAGCTCCGTGCGAAAACGGGAATAGACAAATCGCTCCTCATTGCGCCAAAATGCCTGTTTGTTGCCCACTGTGGCAAAATTAACCTCCCTGTTTCGGGAATACTCGGAATAGAGGAACATGCCGAGCGTCTTGGAGGCGTTGATGAAGGGCCGCTGATACCGTAGGTTGAATTTCTGCGTATAGCCAAACTGTGCTTTAGCCTTTAGCTTGTCATTGTTGCCGCTGAAGTTAAGGTGACTGAAATCCATGCCGTAGTTGACACGCTGCATGGAACGCTCCTGCTCTACCCACCACACATTAAAGTTGCGATCAGCCAAATCAAAAACAGGAACCGGATACAGATACCACCCTTCATTCACTTCGATTTGCAGCTCCACCCGACCGGTACGTGCTTCCCAGTTTTTGTAGTAAATGTGTACCGATGTGAAAAGCCCTGTATTGATAAGGAGCTGGCGACTGGTCTCAAGCCGGTTCGGCAATTGAGCCAAGGGAATGGTATCGCCTACGCGAACATGTATCTCGCGAAGAATTACCGCTTCCCGGGTATGCCGGGCCCCTTGAATGCCAATCGCTCCAATATGGCAATGCCCCTCCGTTTGTGCAGAAAGCCGGATACATAGCACCAAAAACAACCAATATAGAAGAATTTTGCCCATTTTTAAGCAGCGTAGGTAATCCGCTTAATGGCAAATTTACGAAAAAAGGCGGAACTCTGCCTTACCAACTGCCGCCGGCACCGCCGCCGCCAAAACTACCGCCACCAAAGCCGCCAAAGCCGCCACCACCGCCGCCGCCGCCGCCAAAGCCACCACTCGGAAAGGACATCCACCCGCCTGACCTGGGGCCCATATCGTAGCGCCCACCGCGCCAGTATCCTCCGTCATCATCATCGTCATCTCTTCCTCCTCTGCGATGATATCGGCCATAGAAGTAGAGGAGAACGAATATAGTAATAATAACCCACCACCCCAATGGCAAAGAACCCTCACCCGAGGATGCGGAGCGATCAGACAACTCTGCCACATATTCTCCGGCCCCCAGTTGCATGATGGCAGAAGTGGCTTCATCCACACCACGATAATACTGCCCCGCCCTGAATGCCGGCTTGATGATGTTTTCAATAATGCGCTTGGCTATTGCGTCAGGAAGAAATCCCTCCACCCCATAACCGGTTTGAATGTACAAATTCCTGTCTTCAAGCGCGATAAACAACAAAATCCCGTTATCCTTTTCTTTCTGGCCTATGCCCCAGTTTTCAGCTAAGCGGAAGGAGTAGTCAAAAATATCCTCTCCTTCGATGGTTCGCTCAACGACTACGGCAATTTGGGTAGAGGTAGAGTCATTGTATGCAACCAGTTTCTGCTCAAGGGCATTTACCTCCTCCGGGCTTAACATCCCTGCGAAATCATTCACCAGAAGCGGAGGTGAGGGGCGGGCGGGCGGTTCCTTCGCAAAAGCGCTGCCCATGCAAAGGAACATGCACATCATCCACAAAATGAGCCGGTGGTGCATAATTTAGCTTTTTTCTCCGTATGAAATATCATCCGGAAGTTCATTGGAATCTTCTTCGGCTACCGGAAAGTGCCCTTTGAGCTTTTCTCCCACAGCTTCTACCGCAGCGCATATACCTTCGGCAAAACGCCCCTCCCGAAAGTAGCCGGCCATCAGATCGCGCTCCGCATCCCAAAACCCTGGCGGCACCACGGCATCAATCCCGGAGTCTCCCACAATGGCAAACCCGCGGCGCTCCGGTGCCAGCAGAATCAACACGCCATTGCGCGCTTCTGTGCGGTGCATACCTAGCTTTTGGAACACCCGCTTGGCTTCTTCGAGTACATCGGCAGGACAATGATGTTCAATATGTACCCGGATTTCACCGGAGGTGCGCGATTCAGCCTTGCGAATAGCATCCACAATCCGGGTCTCTTCCGCTTTTGAAAAAAGAGGCTCCATATCGGTCAGCACTAAAACTCAACTTTAGGGGCAGACTGGGCACTGGCCTCTGCTTCAAACTGTGCTTTCTGGGAAAACCCGAAAATGCCGGCAAAAATGGCTGCTGGGAAACGCCGCACGCTCTTGTTGTAAACAGTAACCACATCATTGAAGCGGTCTCGCTCTACCTTAATCCGGTTTTCCGTGCCTTCAAGCTGCGCCTGCAATTCCAAAAAGCTCTGATTGGCTTTTAGTTGGGGATAGTTTTCAGAAACCACCAGCAACCTGCCCAGGCTTTGAGACAACTGCGATTGCGCCTGCTGGAACTCCTGGAGTTTCTCCGGCGTAAGGTTGGTAGGGTCAATGTTCATGCTCGTAGCTTTGGCTCGCGCATTCACCACATCTGTGAGTGTCTTTTGTTCAAATTCTGCCACGCCCTTCACCGTGCTGACCAGGTTAGGAATCAGGTCGGCCCGGCGCTGGTAGGCGCTCTGTACCTTGCCCCATGCATTCTCGACTTCTTCTTCCTGATCCACAAAAGTATTGTAGGAATTGCACCCTGCCATAAACAGGAGCAGCGCGGTGACGATGAGTACAATGCCAATGGTAAGTGCTCTCATATTTGTGTTTTAGTGAATGAAACAATGTATGCGGTCAAATAGATGGAAAGAACAGTGAAAAAACGCTGAAAACAAGGCCAGATCCGGCCAATCATTCTTGCTTGACGATAAATTTATCTGTCCGGGTCGGCCTCCCGGGTATCACCGGTAAATACTTCCAGCAGTTTTTGAGCAGCAGCCGAAGGCGCTATACGGCCATTGAGTACCGCCTGTTCCAGCGCCTGAAGGGTTTCTTTCACGTCCGGATGGTTGCGAAAGCGAAAGCGCAACGCTGATTGCACCTGGTCTTCGAACCATGCCAGCGCTTGTCGCTGCCGGCGCCGATGGAATGCCCCATTCTCCATGGTATGTGTTTTAAACTGTTCCATGGCGTCCCAAATTTCTGCAATACCCTCGCCTGAAGTAGCGGAACAGGTAAGCACCTGCTGCGTCCATCCATTGGATTTGGGCGGAAATAAATGGAGCGCATTCAGGTAGGCGCCGCGAGCCTGCCGCGCCAGCGACAGGCGCTCTCCATCAGCCTTGTTGACCACGAGCAGGTCGGCCATTTCTACGATACCTCGCTTGATGCCTTGTAGTTCATCGCCTGCGCCGGGCAGCAGCAGCAGCAGAAAAAAATCAACCATGGAATACACTGCCATTTCGGACTGGCCCACGCCAACGGTTTCCACCAAAATGAAGTCGAACCCGGCTGCTTCGCAAAGAAGAACGGTTTCCCGGGTCATCTGCGCGACTCCTCCGAGAGAATCTCCCGCGGGGGAGGGCCGCACATAGGCATAATCGGCGGTTGCAAGGCCCGGCATTCGGGTTTTATCTCCAAGGATGCTACCGCGGGTCAGGCTACTTGAGGGGTCAACAGCAAGAACGGCAATGCGGTGGTTGCGGCTCCCTGCATATTGGCCGAAGGCTTCTATAAAGGTACTCTTACCCACGCCCGGTGCGCCGGTAATGCCCACGCGAAATGAGGATGTGCGATAGGGCATGCACGCGTCGAGAATTTCAACGCCCAATTTGCGACGGGCAGGCTGATTGCTTTCCAAAAGTGTGATGGCTCTGCTGAGCAGTACGCGATCTCCCCGGCGGATACCCTCCACAAAATCCTGTACGCCCAGGGTGTCGAGCCGATGACGTCCTTGCCTGTTAAGCCCGGGATTCAAATTAGATGAGTGCGCAATCGTGGATGAGGGTGAATGCGGCATGAAAATCGTTTGTGTCTGACCGGATTACAGGCTCCGGTTTAGGCAAAGATAAGGTTTCTTTGCAAATTCGGCAAGAGGTCGCGTGGTTATCGCATTTCCTCCCGAAGGTACCGCCCGGTAAAGCTCTCCTGACATGCTGCCACCTCCTCGGGGGTGCCGGCAATGACGATCTCCCCGCCGCGCCGTCCTCCGTCGGGGCCAATGTCCACGATATAATCGGCTGTTTTGATGACGTCCATGTTGTGCTCAATGACAATAACCGTATTGCCCTTTTCGGTGAGCCGGTTGAGTACATCTAGCAGTTGGCGCACATCTTCGAAGTGAAGGCCTGTCGTGGGTTCGTCGAGGATGTAAACCGTACTACCTGTATCCTTTTTGGAGAGCTCCTCTGCGAGTTTGACGCGTTGTGCTTCGCCGCCCGACAGGGTGGTGGCCTGCTGTCCGAGCGTGATATAACCCAAGCCTACCTCGTTGAGTGTTTTGAGTTTCCGGTAAATCGAAGGAATGGGCTGAAAAAATTCTACCGCCTCGCTCACCGTCATATCGAGTACGTCGTTGATGGATTTTCCTTTGTAAAGGACTTCCAGCGTTTCGCGGTTATAGCGGCGACCCTGGCAGTTTTCGCAGTGGACATATACATCCGGCAGGAAATTCATCTCAATGACCCGCATACCGGACCCTTCACATACCTCACAACGTCCGCCCTTAACATTAAAAGAAAAACGCCCGATTTTATAGCCCCGAATCTTAGCCTCGGGAAGTTCTGCAAAAATCTTGCGAATATCCGTAAATACGCCGGTATAAGTGGCAGGATTGGACCGCGGGGAGCGCCCGATTGGCGACTGGTCTATTTCAATCACCTTATCCACGTGCTCCAACCCTTCGATAGACTCGAACGGCAGAGGGCGCTGCAAACTTCTGTAGAAACGCTGCCGCAAAATAGGATACAGCGTCTCGTTGATTAGTGAAGATTTTCCGCTGCCCGACACGCCCGTCACACAACAAAGAGTGCCCAAAGGAATGCGCAAATGCACCTTGTGGAGATTGTTGCCCGATGCTCCTTTCAAATCCATGAAATGGCCATTGCCCGGACGGCGGTTAGCCGGCACGGGAATTTGCCGACGACGACTCAGGAAGTCAGCAGTTATCGTGGGCACTTGTATAACTGATGCCGGCGTGCCGGCGGCCACGATTTGTCCGCCGTGTTTGCCGGCGCCGGGGCCCATGTCTATCAGGTAGTCGGAGGCCAGCATAATGTCCTTGTCGTGTTCTACCACCAAAACTG
>CAYTNI010000034.1:0-15149 GCA_964439115.1 uncultured Saprospiraceae bacterium | reverse complement strand
ACGCCATTCTACCGGATAGTTCCATTGTGCGGAAACAACTTCCCGTCGCTTGAGTACTGCGTCGAGTAAGCGTTGCGGGACTACACCGGCGGGATCAAACCCGAGCAGAAAGATGTGAAGAGAGGGGCTTATTGTGCGCTTAATGGCGAGGGAAGTACCCAGCTCAGCACTCAAGTCTGCTGAAACTATAGCTGCATCACCATTGGCATGAAACCGTACCAGTATTTCTCCCGGGATTGGCTCAACAGGAACTTCTTGTAAACTGATTCCTGAAAGACCTCCAGCCGAGACAATAAGGGTGATAGTGATGAGCAGCAAGCGCATGGCGGATGATTATATGATGGAAAACGAAAGTGACAAAAGTAGGGTTTCAGTTTGGAATTTCTTTAACAATCAGATAAGTCCGCGGGCTTTCATTTCAAGATATTTGTTGATGGTGTGAATGGAGAGGTCTTCCGGGCGGGTTAGAACAGCCTGGATGCCGTATTGATTCAACCTTTGAGCCATCATGCGCTTTTCGGCAAGAAACTGCAGCGCGGTAGTTTGTTTGTAGATATCTTCCACAGTAGCCGCCGGCTTATTGGCCAGGGCCTCAATTTCAGTATTTTCAAAAAATATGACTACCAGCAGGTGGAGTGTATTGATGCGGCGCAGAATGGGAATTACCCGATCAAGGGCATGTGTGCTTTCAAAATTGCTAAATAACAGCAGCAGACTTCTGCCACGTATGAGTTTGCTGGTGGCCTGGAATAACAACTCGAAGTTGGCCTCCACCGGGCGCTCCTGCTCGCGGTACAGGGCATGGAGTATTTTTCGAAGATGAGGGGGCTTGTCGTCGGATTTGATGGTGGCTCCAATTTTGTCGGAGAAGGTTATCAGACCGGCGCGGTCGTGTTTTTGTAAGGCGATATTGGCAATGACGAGGCTGGTATTGATGGCATAATCCATAAGGCTCAGCCCTTCGAAAGGCATGCGCATCGCTCTGCTCTTGTCAATGATACAATAAAGTTGCTGAGATCGCTCGTCTTCGTATTGGTTGACCATGAGCTGCGCTCGGCGGCTGCTGGCTTTCCAGTTGATGGAGCGGTAGTCATCTCCGCGAACATAGTTTTTGACCTGGTCAAACTCATAGCTGTGACCAATGCGCCTCATGCGTTTGAGGCCTTCGAATTGTGCCATTCGGTTGAAGGCGCGTAATTCGTATTTCTTCATTTGCAGGATGGAGGGAAAAACCGGGATTTCCGTCTCTGCTGCGATGCTGAATCGCCGTTGCAACAAGTCCAGCCGGCCGGAGGCAAAAAGGTGTATCTTTCCGAAGGAATAAGCTCCGCGCGAAAGAGGATGTACCTCGTAGCGGAATTCGCCGGCACCATTGGCGTCAAGCATGACTTGTCGCTCGAAGTCGCGGATTTGTAACTGAGGCGGTAACTCATCTACGACCTTGCATAATACTTGTTGGCTGCCCAAATTGCGAATACTAATGGTAACCGGGTTGTCATCGCCCAGAGATAGCACCATCGGAAGCCTTCTTTGTGCATGGAGCTGGCAGGAAGGCGCAAACAGCATCCACGCGTCAATGGCAATCAGCACCCACCAAAGCAAAAAAAGAACAATCGCCACAGGATATACCGGTGGCAGGAAAAAACTGAGGATAAAGCAACCCGCTAAGGCCGCAAGCGTCCCAAAAAAGCGATTGGTAAGGAAGACGGCTTTCATTTTTACGGCGTTTATCGGGGCACCTCAATGCCGGCGAGAATTTCTTCTACTACGCTGAGGGTGGTAAAGCCTTCCATTTCGCGCTCCGAGGTCAGGATAATCCGATGGTTCAACACAGGAAATACCACGTGTTTTATATCATCAGGAGTAACGAAGTCTCGGCCTTCCATGGCGGCAAAGGCCTTGGCCATTTTCATGATGGCGAGTGAGGCGCGCGGTGACGCACCGAGGAAAAGATCCCCGTGATTTCTGGTGCGGTGGACAATGGTGGCGATGTAATCCAAAAGTTCTTCTCTGATATGAATTTGCTCCACGAGATCCCGGCAGATGCGTATATCCTCGGGGGACAAGACGGAATTAACAGTTTGCGCAAACTGACCGCTGAAGTCAGACTGGAAGCGTCGCAGAATAGTTTTCTCGTCTTCCAGGGAGGGATAATCGAGGAGGATGCGCACCAGAAAACGGTCGAGTTGTGCTTCTGGAAGCTTGTAGGTGCCTTCCTGTTCGATGGGGTTTTGAGTAGCGATGACAAAGAAAGGGTATTCCATGGGGTAGGTTTGCCCATCCAGGGTAACCTGATATTCTTCCATTACCTCGAAGAGTGCCGATTGGGTTTTAGCTGGTGCCCGGTTAATTTCATCAATGAGTACCACATTAGAGAAAATCGGCCCCTGATTGAAGGTGAATTCTGAAGTTTTTACATTGAAAACGGTGGTGCCAAGCACATCGCTGGGCATGAGGTCGGGGGTGAATTGGATTCGGGAGAAGCCGGTATCCATGGTTCTTGCCAGCAATTTGGCCAGCAGGGTTTTGGCAATGCCGGGTACGCCCTCGATTAAAATATGACCTCCTGCGAATATGCTGGCGAGCATCATATCAATGGCTTCGTATTGACCTGCTACGACCCTCGAAATTTCGTGCCGGATGTTTTGTACGCCCTTGTGGATTCGGCTCAAATCAATGCGTTGGCGTTGCCAGGAAGCCAAATCCTCCGGCACCATGTCATCCTGGGGCATTTTGCCGGTTTCATCAGCTTCGTGTGGAGGGAAATCGTCTGTGTGCATATTATAGCTATTTACATGTTCGATAAAATTCCTGGAGAAGCCGGTGTAGTTGCATCATGGATTTTTCCGGCATTATCCGCGAAGATGCTGCATCGGCATTAAACCGTAAAATCTCTTCAATATGCGCCTTAGGAACCCTCGATTTTTCCGCCAGTTTATCGAGGTTGGCCCCTTCCAGGCTGGTGAACTGGACACCGTAACGATCGCGCAGAAATTGCTGGAACAACTTTATCTGTTGCAGGCAAAGCCGTCGGTGATTATTTTGGAGGAAATACAACCTTCCAATAGTGGTTACAAATTCCAGGGAGGTATTGATATTCGGCTCCAATACCGGAACAATACGCTGGCGTCGCTTAGCATGAAAAATCAGAAAAGATAGCCCCATAAACAGGAGGATGTACCATGCCCAGGTGAGCGATGGCTGCGAGAGCACGTATTTTAATGGGCTGTTGGCTAAGGGAGACCCGCCCGGCGGCTGGTTGGCAGCCTCCTCATCCCTGAAATCGTCCTCCATTGCATCCCAAAACACAGGACCTTCTCCAATAAATGCAAAAACCCTTTCCGCATATTCCAGCACTTCTTCCCTCCTGAGTTGGTAGTTAGTAAATGCCTGTGGGGTAGCGTGCAGATAGAAAAAACCCTGGCCGTAGGGTATCCGCAGAAAGTTGACTACGCTGTCATTGAGATAGCCCAGCGGGGTCATGGAATGTTGGTCTGAACACCTGCTTTTGGGGCCAAAATGTGTCCATGGATATGATATCATCCCATCCCTGTTGCGGATGGAAAATGACGGGGCGCTTACCATCTGCAGGCCAGGATATTTCAGGTTGCAATGAACGGTTTTGGCTTCAAAAACCTCAATTTCGTACTCCTCCCGGTCATCCTCTGGGCAAAGGCAATCCTGGAGAAAGGATTTCTGTAATGCGGGGGGGAAGTAGTTCAGGCTTAGCAAGGCCGTATTGCCGGTGCTGATGAAAGCAAATAGAGTATCTATACCGGCTTTATCATGAGGGAGTTCGGTGCGGATACTGATGAAGGTAGCATCCTTGTAAGGCGTGGGAAGTTTGTCCGCTATATTCTCCTTGATACGGGTAATACGGGCATCAGGCGCTCCTTTTTGGAGAAGTTGGAAAATGAGGAATGTCCCGTATGGATTCTTTTTGTCGGACTTAAAGTTTTCTTCCCAGGAAATGGGTTTTAACCACGACCAAACTGCGACCCCGAGCATTACAAACAATGCGGCCAGGGCAATCAGGACTTGTGGTTTGGTTCGTTTCACAGGCGAAATGACACTTCTGCCTCAAAGATAGGTATTTCAAAAATAATCAGGTGCGTTTTGGAAACCCGAATCCAGGTGTGTAAATCCAATGATTCAAGCATATCATTAATAATGTTGCGGTGCCGTGAGAATGAGTAAAACGCGGTTATTCGGGTTTTCTGGAATCCTCGCGGGGCGCGTCATGGGTTGCAGTAGTCGCAAAAAGCCGGGTCTTCTTTTTGTTTTCCGTTTGGAAATGGCAATTCCTGTGTGAAACTACATTGCTGACAACGATGTATTTCGAGCAGCGGTGCTTTAGTGGGGGCTCCACAAAGGGCACAGGGCAGACCGGAACGGATGTCCACCTGGCCAAAACCCGGAGCGTTGCATGCAGGGCAGCACGTAGCGATGCGCTCCACCAGCTTTTGTGCTGCTTCTGCAATGACATTCATTCGGGTGGGGTTAACACAGGCGCGCATATCGGTTTCTACCCAAACGGCAGTATGCAATTGTCGAATGGTTTGGAAATGATACACCAACTCGGTTTTTTCCACGATGCCCTTGAACATTGGGCTGGCCTGAGAAGGAGAAGCTCTCAGTATAAGTCCGTGACTGGGAAAGCCTACCCGCCCGGCAAAATCGAGCAGTTGATCTTCGGATGCTACATATTCTCCGGCAAAATTGGTTTCTGCGCGCAATACGCGCACAAAAATTTCCATAGATGCCGCACGATTGGTAAAAAGTAGCCACTCTTCATCGGCGGGTACGAAAAACAATCCGGGATGCGGGCCGAACGAACCTTCGTTAGCAACACAATATTCGCCTTCCATCACATCGAATGCGGCGCGGCATTTTTGCCGTGCAGCCTCTAATGGTGTACCTAAGCGTTGTTTTTCTCCACTGAAGGTGCCGAACTGATCTGTGTCGAAATCAGAAGGTACTGCGATGCGCATGCCAAGTGTGTTTTCGAACGCAGGTGCTATGGCGCGCTCTTTATGGTGTTGCGTGGCCACAATTAAGGTCTGGCCTTGAAAAATCGGCTTTTTTTCAGACATTAGAGTTTCTATCACGGATGGTTTAACCTCAATCTGAGAGCGCTTGTTCGGCTGTTTGGCAAATGAATGTCCAGCCTTTTTCAATGTCCTCCCAGCAAGTATCGGTTTGGCCGGCCACCATGCGGATGACGTATCGCCCGTTCAACCGCGTTTGGGTGAGGAGAATACGCCCACTTCCATTGAGGTGAAGCAGGAGTTTTTCGTTGAGTTGGTCTAATTGCGAATCTGTATAAGCGCCTGGCGGATTTAAGCGGAAACATACCAGATTAAGTGGAACGGGAGCCATCAGTTCGAAATGTTCAGATTTGCGGATGAGCTGAGCCAGTTTTTGTCCGTAGGCGATATGGTCGCTGATTTTGGACTTCAAGCCTTCCACGCCGAAGGTGCGAATGACAAACCACAATTTTAGAGCCCGGAATCGGCGTCCTAAGGGGATACCCCAATCGCGGTAGTTATTGACGAGGTGATCTTCAGGAGTTTTGAGGTATTCGGGTAGGATGGAGAAGGTACGTATCAGGGCGGGTTTATCCTTAACGAAATAAGTGGTACAATCGAAGTTGGTGAACATCCATTTGTGCGGGTTGAAGACAAAAGAGTCGGCCAGTTCGATACCCTTACTTATCCAGCGCATTTCAGGGAGGAGGAGGGCTGCGCCGGCATAAGCGGCATCCACATGGAGGAAAATATCATGCCGGCGACAAATTTCACCGATGGCTTGAAGAGGGTCTATGGCAGTAGAACTTGTGGTCCCCAGTGCTGCAATCACACAGGTGGGTTTAAATCCCTGAGCCAAATCCTCCAGGATGGCTTGCTCGAGGGCTTCGGGCATCATGGCGTAGTGTTCGTCCACGGGGACATAGACAAGATTGTCTTCTCCGAAGCCGGCAATGCGCACGTCCTTGAGGATGGAGGAATGAGCCTGGTTGGTGGCGTACACCCTCAGTCTTGGTCCGTGATAGAATCCGGATTTGAGAATCTGCCAGTCGCTAACCTTTTCGCGGGCCGTAATGAGGGCTGCCAGGGTGGCCGTAGAGGCTGTATCCTGGATGACACCGGCCCAATCGGCAGGTAGTCCCAGCATATCGCGGAGCCATTCCATGACGCGCTCTTCGAGTTCTTCTGCAGCCGGCGAGGTTTGCCAGATCATACATTGCGCACCCATGGCTGCGGTGAGCATCTCGGCCAGGACGGATGGTGCGCTGCGGCTGGCAGGGAAATACCCGAAGAACTGCGGGTGTTGCCAATGGGTCATTCCAGGTAGTATAATACTCTCAAAATCAGACATCAATGCTTCAAAGGGCTCTGCCTGGAGTGGGGCGGAACCGGGAAGTTGTGCTTTGATATCGCCTGGTTTCAGCACTGGTTTTACGGGATATTGGCTGATATTTTCGAAGTAGTCGGCCATCCAGTCGGCCAGTTGATGGGCGTGGGCCCGGAATGCTTGGTGATTCATGTCCGCTTGCTTGTGCGTACAAAGATAGCGAGAGGGGGGCAATGCTATTTAGTTTTCGAGGCTATCTCTAAAAAACAAAAAACAACCGCCTCAAATTGGAAACAAGGCAGGTTTCGTGGCGTTATACATGAACTTTTCAAAATCACGCGTGCAATTTTGTTTATTGCTTGAATAAGCAGAATTTTGCGGCAAAAATCAGCAAGCATGAGCATGGTAGAAGCCAAAGTGCCCACAATAGGTGAATCTGTAACAGAGGTGACACTTTCCAAGTGGTTGAAGCCCAATGGAGCCTATGTACAAATTGATGAGCCAATCTGCGAATTTGAGTCGGATAAAGCCACCCTGGAGTTTCCTGCAGAAGCTGCCGGTGTGCTGACTTACGTAGCTTCTGAGGGGCAGGATTTGGAAATCGGAGCTTTGGTGGCACGGATTGATACCACAGCTGCAAAGCCTGAGACTGTCGCTGCATCGCCCGAAAAGCAAACGGCTTCCGCTCCAGCGCCAGCCGCTCCAGCCACTAAGCCTGCTGCGGAAACTTATGCTTCGGGTCATCCTTCACCTGCTGCTGCAAAAATTCTGAAAGAGGCCGATGTGTCTCCGGCTGAGGTGACGGGAAGTGGTCGCGACGGTCGTATTACCAAGGCTGATGCGGCTCAGGCAGCAGAGTTGAAGGCCAATGCGCCGACACCGGTTGCGCCCGCGAACCATGCCATTCAGGCAACTTCTGCTCAAAAGCCCACTGTGGAAGCATTCAGCCGTGGCGAGGATCGCAAAAAAATGAGCCGCATGCGTCGCACCATTGCCGCCCGGCTGGTGAAAGCAAAGAATGAAACGGCCATGCTGACCACCTTTAACGAGGTGGATCTCAGCGAGGTCATGGCGTTGCGCAGCAAATACAACGAGCGATTTGAAAAAAAGTACGGGATTAAAATTGGGTTTATGTCCCTGTTTGCCAAAGCTTGCGCCAAGGCATTGCTTGAGATGCCCGATGTAAATGCAAGGATAGAGGGCGATGAAATTGTGTATCACGATTACGTTGACATATCTATCGCCATTTCTACGCCTAATGGCTTGGTAGTTCCACCGGTGCGCAATGTGGAATCCCTGAGTTTTGCAGAAATCGAGCAGGAAATCAAGGCATTGTCAGTAAAAGCACGCAATGGCACGCTCTCTTTAGAAGATATGCAAGGGGGCACGTTCACCATTACTAATGGTGGCGTATTCGGTTCTTTAATGAGTACCCCAATTCTCAATGAGCCCCAATCGGCTATCCTTGGCATGCACGCCATCAAGGAAAGGCCGGTAGCGGTAAATGGTCAGGTGGTCATTCGCCCCATGATGTACCTTGCACTTTCTTACGACCACCGCATCATTGACGGCAGTACCTCGGTGACATTCCTGGTGAAGGTGAAGGAAATGCTGGAAGATCCCGGGTTGCTCCTGCTGGATCTATAATGCGTTTTTCCATGCGTAATATACTCGTTGTTGCAGTAGCCCTGGCTTCCACGGCATGTGCCGTAGCGCCAAGGGGTGAGGCCGGGGAATTGACGGCACCTCCAAGACCTGATTATGCCAATCCTTTGTGTTGGGCTGCCTTGCCGGATCGCTCGGATAATGCCGATTTAACCCCGGACGGGCTTCAGGACAGGCAACAAATCGCAGAGGCGGATGTGTTTTTTGTACATCCTACTACCTATACGGGTGAACGCGGCCAAAAATTTTGGAATGCCCCAATAGACCAGGAAAAACTTAATAAAAAGACTGACGAGACGACCATTCTCTATCAGGCCAGCATATTCAATGGAGCAGGGCGGGTGTTTGCCCCTCGCTACCGGCAGGCTCATTTACATGCCTACTTTGTAAAAGGCGAGAAAAAAGTTCAGGCGGAGAAGGCTTTTGAAATAGCCTACCAGGATGTGCGTGCGGCTTTCGAGTATTATCTCCAGAATTTCCATCAAGGGAGGCCAATTATTATTGCTTCCCACAGTCAGGGAACCACGCATACCAAAAGGTTGCTTCGGGAGTATTTTGACGGCCAACCGCTGCAACAGCACCTGGTGGCGGCTTATCTGGTAGGTATTCCTGTTGAAAAATCGCTATTTACCAGTCTGAAACCATGTGAAAATGCTGATGATACGGGTTGCTTTGTGTCCTGGCGAAGTTTCCGCAGCGGGTATTTGCCAAAGTTGCATCAACCGGGCAACGACATTGTAGCCACAAACCCGCTTTTATGGACTACCGGCGGTGATTACGGATCAACGAGTCTCAACAAAGGTGCGGTGCTTTGGAAGTTCGAAAAACTGATGCCCGGGCTCGCAGATGCAAAAGTAAATGAAGGACTGCTCTGGGTCACGAAACCTCGCTTCCCGGGGAGCATTTTTTTCACTCGCCGGAACTATCATGTGGCAGATTTCAATTTCTATTATGTTAATGTGCGGGAGAATGCCATATTGCGGGTCAGGCGGTTTCTGGAGGACTAATTTCCTTCCAGGGCAGTCTATTTTCGAAGTAATACTTAATTTTGCACATCAAAACGCAAGGAATTATGCAAGAGGAAGTCAGCAGATATGTAGAGGAAGCTCGTCATTTAATGGATCGGGCCATTGAACACCTGTCGCACGAACTGGTGAAAGTGCGCACCGGCAAAGCCTCACCCGCCATGCTGGAAGGCTTGATGGTGCCTTATTATGGTTCGCCCACTCCTTTGAATCAGGTAGCTAACATCACCACTGGTGATTCCCGCACGATTGTCATTCAGCCGTGGGAGAAGAATATGCTTGGCCCGATTTCCCGTGCCATCATGGAGGCCAATCTGGGTTTCAATCCGCAGGATGATGGCCAGGTAGTTAGACTTAACGTGCCACCGCTCACGGAAGAGCGCCGTAAAGACCTGGTGAAATTGGCCAAACACCTTGGGGAAGAAGCAAAAGTAGGTGTGCGCAATGCCCGTCGGGATGCCATTGACCATATCAAAAAGGCAATAAAGAACGGATTCCCTGAAGATTCCGGCCATGACCTGGAGAAGTTTGTACAAGGACTTACGGACAAGTATATCCAGCAGGTGGATCATCTCATCGAGGTGAAAGAGAAAGATATTATGACGGTGTAAGCATACTGACACCCTCAAATTCATACCCCTTCGTGTTCAGCTGCGGATAAATTCGCCGGTACTGTGTACTTTTGCAGTTCAAACCGTGCGATATGAATAACCGAATTCGATTTTTCGCCCTCGGGCTGTTGTTAACTGCAGTTGGACATATGCTGATTGCGCAGGCGCCGAAGCGCATGACGCCGTCAGAAATCTACGAGTCTGTACAGCGGCTTAACTTCCTGGGCTCTGCGTTATATGTGGCTGCTCATCCTGATGATGAGAATACCCGAATGATCAGCTATCTCGCCAACGAGGTGAAGGCAAATACTGCGTATCTTTCCATTACCCGAGGTGACGGGGGCCAGAATCTCATTGGCTCGGAAATGAGTGAGCTGCTCGGCGTTATCCGTACTCAGGAACTACTCGCAGCACGCCGTACGGATGGAGGGCATCAGCTCTTTACGCGTGCCAATGATTTTGGATTTTCCAAGCATCCCGATGAAACCTTTAAAATTTGGGATCGAGAGGCTGTTTTATCCGATGTAGTGTGGGCCATCCGTCAGTGGCAGCCCGATGTCATCATCAACCGCTTTGACCATCGCAGTCCGGGTACTACCCACGGCCATCACACTGCTTCGGCCATGCTTTCCATGGATGCCTTCGACCTGAGCGGCAAGTCTGATGTGTTCTCTGATCAATTGAACCATACCGGGACGTGGCAGCCCCGGCGCCTTTACTTCAATCTCTCCTGGTGGTTTTTCGGTTCCCGCGAGAATTTTGAAAAAGCCGACAAGTCCAATCTTGTTTCCATGGACTTAGGCGTATATTACCCGCTGAAGGGCAAGTCAAACCCTGAGATTGCGGCAGAAAGTCGCAGCATGCACCGTTGTCAGGGTTTTGGTTCGGCCGGCTCGCGGGGCAGCGAACTGGAGTACCTGGAGTTGCTGAAAGGCGATGCTCCGGCAAATCCAAGTAATCTTTTTGATGGCATTAACACGACCTGGACGCGGGTGCCTGGCGGTGAGCCAATTGGTAAAATCCTGGCCGATGTAGAGCGCAATTATCAATTTGACAAGCCTTATGCGTCTCTTTCCGGCTTGATGCAGGCTTATGAGCTTATCCTAAACCTGCCGGATGGCTATTGGAAGCGCGTCAAAAAAGAAGAGATTGAAACAGTTATTGCTGCCTGTGCGGGATTGTTTGCCGAGGCTGTTGCGTCTGATTTCAGTGCTACCCCCGGTCAGGAAGTGTCGCTGAATCTCGAAATAATTAACCGCTCCCCGGCGGCAATTGCCCTGCGAGGTATCCGGTTTTTGCCATCCGGCCCCGATACGCTCCTTCAGTTTAATCTGGCGAATAATGTGCGTATGACGGCATCCAGGAAAATGCTCATTCCGGCAGAACATCCCATCAGCAATGCATACTGGCTCAACGAAACCTGGAAACAAGGTATGTTTACCGTGAATGACCAGCGCCTGATAGGGCTGCCTGAGACACCGCGCAGTGTAAAAGTTGCCTTTGACCTGCTTGTGGAGGGCCGCCCATTTACCTATGAGAAGGATGTAGTCTTCAAGAAGGTGGATCCTGCCCGTGGCGAGGTTTATCAACCCTTCGAGGTGACACCGCCCGTTTTTGCAAATATCCGCGAAGGGGTTTACGTATTTGCTGCCGCACAGCCTCAGACTATGGAAGTTGTGCTAAAAGCCGGTGCTCCTAAGCAGGAGGGAACTATTTCCTGGCAGAAACCTGACGGCTGGCGCATAGAACCTGAAAGTCAGGCATTCATGTTGTCCAACAAGGGTGAAGAACAAACCATCCGCTTTCAGCTTTATCCTCCTACAGGAGAAAGTGAAGGTTTTGTAGTGCCCCAGGTTCATATTGGCGGAAAAGTCTATGACAAAGCCATCCGCTCAATAGATTATGAACATATTCCTACCCAAACCGTGCTTAGGGCCTCGCGCTCCAGGGTGGTGATGCTTGATTTGAGCAAATCCGGTAGCCAGGTCGGATACCTGATGGGTGCCGGCGATGAGGTGCCCGCAGGCTTGCGACAGATTGGGTTTGCGGTTACAGAGCTGAAGGATGCAGACATTGTACTTGAAAACCTCCGGCAATTCGATGCCATAGTGGTTGGGGTACGGGCCTATAATACTGTAGAACGCATCAAATTTTACCAACCGATATTGCTGGAATATGTGAAGCAAGGTGGTAATCTCATTATTCAGTACAATACCTCCGGAGGAATGCAATTGCCGGCATCTGAACTTGCACCCTATCCACTCAAGCTTTCGCGTAACCGAGTAACGGTGGAGGAAGCTGAAATGCGTTTCCTTGTACCGGACCATCCCGTTCTCAACTATCCCAATACAATCAGTTCCAGGGATTTTGAAGGATGGGTACAGGAACGGGGACTGTACTTTCCAGGTGAATGGGACCCTGCTTTTTCTGCCGTTCTATCCTGTAACGACCCGGGTGAAAAGCCCCTCGACGGTAGTTTGCTGGTAGCGCAATACGGGGAAGGCTACTATGTCTATACCGGGCTTTCCTTCTTCCGGCAATTGCCGGCGGGGGTTCCGGGGGCTTTCCGTTTGTTGGCCAATTTGATTGCCTTGGGGCAGGAGCGCGAAAGTGATCGTGCGAAGATGCCATCCAAGGGGCGAAAGGCATCGGGCGGAAAAAGGTAAAAAATATGCTCAAGACCATTGACCGGTATATTCTCGGCAAGTTTCTAAGTACATTTTTTTTTACGGTGTTGATTTTCACCCTGATATCGGTATTCATTGATTTCAGTGAAAAGGTGGAAAAATTCATCAACGAACCTATCACCCGAAGAGAGATACTGCTGATTTATTATCCGGGATTTATCGTTTTTATTGCAGAGGTACTTTGGCCGCTTTTCACCCTTATTGCGGTAGTGTTTTTCACTTCGCGTATGGCCTCCAACTCAGAGGTGTTATCCATTTTCAATGCCGGTGTGGGTTTCAATCGGTTGATACGCCCCTACCTGGTGGGTGCCGGTATCTTGATGGTCATTTTTCTGGGAGGTTCCCACTTTTTCGTGCCCTGGATTAGCAAGCTCCGGCTTGAAATTGTACATAAGTATCTGGATAAGAATGCCGATAAAGGTCGGACTGCCAATGTACACATGTTTACAGCACCTGGAGAAAAGGTATTTGTACAGCAGTTTCGAAAAGCGGACAGTACGGCGCGCAATTTCCGTATGGAGCGTTTCGATAGTAGCGGATTGGTGTTTTTGTTGCAGGCCGACCAGGCACAGTATCTCGGAGGGCCTCCTCACCGCTGGAAAATAAAAAACTATACGGTTCGAACTTTTAAGGGAACAGAGGAAGCCTTGTTCAATGGACGAAGTACGGAAACCGATACGACCATCAACCTTCACCCCGGGGATTTTGTGGATTACGCTGAGCAGCAGGCGATGATGACCACCCCCGAACTGTTGCGATATATCGCCCAACAGAAAGCGCGAGGTGCCGGAAATACGCGAAAATATGAAAGTGAACTGCACACACGGACGGCAGAGGCTTTCACCGTGCTGATTCTCACGCTTATCGGTGTGGCCGTATCCGCCCGAAAGGTGCGGGGCGGAATTGGTATCCACCTTGCGCTTGGCGTAGCCGTGGGTGCTTTATATGTGGTGTTTTCCCGCTTTGCCATCGTTTTTGCCACCGGTGAAACACTGCCGGTACTCCTAGGCGTTTGGATGCCGAATATAGTTTTTGGGGCAGTGGCATGGTATCTGATGCGCCGGGCACAGCAGTAAATATAAAACAATAGTTATGTATAAAATATTTAATAAAAGCTATAAACAACTAATTATACGTTTTCCACTCTCCAGAGAAAAATTTATACAGGGCTTTTGCATCTTTCTGTAGCTTAACGGGAAAGATGCTCAAACATAAGTATTAAAATTCCTATCGGAGCGGGAAGAATAGACCACCCCTCCCATGAATAAGTATTTCCGGGAGAGGTGGTCATTAAGATCAACCCGATAGAAACGGCAAGGTTAATTCCAGCCACCGCCTAAGGCTCTATAGATATTTACCTTGGCGTTCAGTTGTTTTATTTTAATTTCGATGAGCTCCATTTTGGAATCGAGTGCTTCTCGCTGGGTGAGCAAGACTTCAGCATAATCTGCTCTGGCGGAATTGAATAAGCTGTTGGCAATACCTACGGATTGCATGAGGATTTCAACTTCTTTGCCCTTGGTTTCATAGCTCTGAGCAAAATTCTCCATGTTATTGAGCTGATTCAACACATCTACGCAGGCATTGAGCACGGTTTGTTCGTAATGGAATGCAGCCTGAATCTGCTGGGCATTGGTGGTATTGTAAGTGGCTATGATGGCATTTTTATTAACTAATGGAGCCACCAAATCCCCGGCAAGATTAAACAAAATGGATTCCGGATGAAGCAGAAGCGTTGGTTTAAATGCCTGTATTCCGAGCCCTGCCTGAATGTCTATAGAAGGGTAAAAATTGGCGCGGGCCACCTCAATATCCAGCTTTGCAGCGTTAAGTTCCAATTCTGCCTGTCGGATATCCGGTCTGTTGAGCAATAATTGAGCAGGAATACCAGCGGGTATGGAATCTGTGCTCAGTTGTTCAAACTGCCCTGAATTTCTGGAAACTGGTTGTGGAAAGCGGCCTGTCAGGGCATTAATGCGGTTTTCAGTTTCCACCACCTTTTGCCTGATTTCATATCGCAGGTTTTGGGTATTTAAAAACTGTGCTTCAAAGCGATTTACAGCGAGTTGGGTAACTTTCCCGGCCGTCTTTTGCTGTCTGACAATATTTAATGCATTGGACTGAATATCAATATTTTGTTCTACAATATTTAACAAATTATCCAATGCCATCAATTCGTAATAGGAGGAGGCAATTTCTGCAACCAGATTAGTTACCATGAAATTTTTACCCTCCACGGAGGCCAGGTATCTGTAAAAGGCGGATTTTCTGGCATTTCTCAGTTTTTTCCAGGCATCAATTTCCCAACTGGCGAATGTACCGATTGCAAAATCAGTCAATGGCTCAGGAAATTCTCGTCCTGGTTGGATTTCCAGTTGTTCATCTACAGCGCCGTGACGGGTATATCGGCCTTCTTTTTCCATGCCCATTCCACTACCAAAGTGTACGAAGGGAAGGTATTCTCCCTTTCTGGCCAACACTTCATTTTTACCGACTTCAATTTCCTGCAAGAGTACGTTGAGTTCCTGGTTATTTTGGAGTGCTGTGTCAATCAGTGAAGCGAGGTAATCGTCCGAGAAAAATGTTCGCCAATGGAGTTGGGCGCAATTGGCTGTATCCCGGGAGTCGCTGTACTGGGTGGGGAGGGTCAGCTGTTCTGAGCGTATGACTGCAGGAGGGATTTTACAGCCTCCAATGGATATCAGCAGTGCTGCCAGCCCCAGGAATTTGAAAAAATGCTTACTCTTCATCTTTATTTCTTTTTTGTTTGGCCGCTTTATCGGACAGGCCGCGTCTTAGAATTTTTT
>CAYTNI010000033.1:0-15232 GCA_964439115.1 uncultured Saprospiraceae bacterium | reverse complement strand
TAGCAAGTACACCCAAGGCACTTCCGGTTTGATTATTTTGTTTATTAGGTCGAACATTCAAAGAAAAACGAGAAACCAAAATTTCAAAAAAAACAAAACACTTCTTTAAGTGCCTGAAAATGAGTTTTATAAAACTAAAATACCATTCTTTCAATCCCTGCAAAAGCATGGGCTGAAAAAAGAATGGTATTCATTGTAGTGCAAAAGAAACAGAGGCTCGTGAGCAGCACTGCGGGAAAGGTACATTTTTGGGTCATGGGACTATTTTTCCTTGCAGCGGCAAAGATATAGGCATTTGCATTCCAAATGCAAGAGAACATGCAATTTTTTTTTGCAATTGTAGATTTTGCCTGCCTTATTACTCCCACTAAATGGTTGTTTTATAAATGAGATAAGTGTGGAAACGTCTTTATCGCGGCAAATATAATGGTAAAAGGATTAAATATTGCTCCTTATCCGTTGTAATTTTTTTTGGCACTGCTTTTTTTTCCTTCATTTTGTGCGCAAAACGTGTTTTTTCGAAAAATCAACAGCTCTTCCTTCCTATTTGCCACACCCTGGTCATGGCTGATGCAGCCTCTACTAAGCGATTACCGCTCTCCTTCAACGCCTGGGATAAAGTACATGGCCCTGATTGAATGGACATTGCAGCCGCCACACCCAGGGCACTCAATTCCCGTTGCCGCAACTCAAGCTCACCGCAAAGGGCAAAAACAGGTTTTTCGACGATACCAGACAGCTTGCAAACGGAAGCTATCAATTTCCCCCGCCCTGTCTGCCTGTCAAGTCGCCCCTCTCCGGTAAATACTACATCGGCCTCTGCTACCGCCGTAGAAAATTTCGTCCATTCCAGAACTGCCGCCGAGCCTGAAGTAAGCTCCCCTTCCAAGAATGCCATCATGCCGGCACCAAGGCCTCCCGCTGCTCCAGCCCCGGGAATTTGCCCGAATGACAGCCCGAAATACTCCTCCATCACACAGTCAAACTGACGCGTGCCGTCCTCCAGGATTTCCACGGCAGCTTCATCTGCTCCTTTTTGAGCAGCATAGACCCTCGCAGCCCCCTCTGGCCCTGTCAACGGATTGTCCACATCGCACCACACCTCTACCCGGATTTTCGAAAAGTCTATCCGGCAGCCTCTTCCATCTATTTGCACAATCCTACCCAAATTACCGCCAACCGGCCTTACAGGCTGGCCACCCTCATCCAGAAAAACATACCCCAACGCCTCAGCCATCCCAATTCCACAGTCGTGCGTCGCACTCCCGCCTATACATATAATAAGGTGTGTAACGCCTCTTCCCACGGCATCCATTATTAACATTCCCGTTCCGTAGGTGGTGGTAACCATCGGATTGCGCAACGATTCCTCCAGCAACTGCAAACCGGAAGCCGCTGCCGCCTCAATGACAGCCGTTCGACCATCGCCCAATAATCCATACCTCGCAGCTATGGGCCGAAAAAGGGGATCGCAGGCCTCCACCTCCACCATTTCGCCTCCGAGATGCCAGACCAAACTTTCCGCAGTGCCTTCTCCTCCATCTCCAAGAGGAAAAATTCGGGTTTCAGCTTCCGGTATCGCATCTAAAATACCCCGCTCTATTGCACGACAAACCTCCTCTGAAGAAAGCGCGTCCTTGAAAGAGTCCGATGCAATTAAAAATACAGGCTTCCGCATTTGTAATGCTTTTATCCTTAAAGATGCACTAATTACCTTGAATTGGGTTATTTTTACCGATAAAAATCTTCCCGACCCATGGATTCAGAAATTTTCGACTACATCGTCATCGGCTCGGGCTTCGGCGGAAGCGTTTCCGCTATGCGCCTCTCCGAAAAGGGATATAAAGTACTCGTACTCGAAAAAGGCAAGCGATATACTAACGACGATTTTCCCAAAAGCAACTGGAATCTCCGGAAGTATCTCTGGGCCCCTTTGCTGCGATGCTTCGGCTTTCAGCAACTCAGCCTCTTCAGGGAAGTATTTGTAATTAGCGGCGTAGGTGTAGGTGGTGGTAGCCTGGTTTATGCCAATACCCTCCTCACCCCTCCCGATGCTTTTTTCAATAACCCCGCATGGGCAGGTTTTAAAGACTGGAAAAACACCCTCGCACCCTTCTATGACAAAGCACGCTTCATGCTCGGCGCAACTGCTTCCCGCCACCATTACGAAGATGACCGGCTGCTGGCAGAAGTAGCCGCCGATATGGGAAGAGCGCATACCTTCAAAGGCGTGGACGTAGGCGTTTACTATGGCGATACCCGGCGCGAAACCGACCCCTACTTCCATGGACTGGGCCCCATGCGGAAAGGTTGTACCGAATGCGCTGGCTGCATGGTCGGTTGCCGCCACGGCGCCAAAAACACCTTAGATAAAAACTATCTTTGGTTCGCCGAACAAAACGGCGCCAAAGTCCTGCCGGAAACCCTCGCTACACGCATCCAGTTTGACGAAGTAAATAACCTCTACACCATTACTACCCAAAAAAGCACCTCCTTACTTTCCTCGCAACGCCATACTTTTCGCGCTAAAGGCGTCGTCTTTAGTGCCGGCGTACTCGGCACCATGCGCCTGCTCCTAGAACAGAAACACCACTTTCAGACACTACCCAAACTCTCAGACACCCTGGGTGAAAACCTCCGCACCAACTCCGAATCCTTGTGCGGCGTAGTCAATGCCGACAGAAAACTCAACTACGGCGTTGCCATCAGTTCAGGCTTCTATCCCAATGACCATACCCATGTAGAGCTGGTCAAATTTCCCGATAAGTCCGACGCGATGATCCGACTAGGCTCCTTAGCCGCCGACGGGGAAGACCCACGTATCCGCCTGCTAAAATGGATAGGTGCTTTCTTCCTCAACCCCCTAAAGGCACTTCGCATGATTTTTGCCACCAATTTGCCCAAAAACTCGGTCATCCTGCTCGTCATGCAAACACTGGACAACTCCATGAGAATGGTGTGGAAAAAAGGATGGCTGAAAAGCGGAATTGCGCTCGATAACCAATCGGGAAAACACGCCAAGGTTCCCGCCTATATTCCCGCAGGACAGGAGGTTATGCACCGATATGCCGAAAAAGTCAATGGCACTTCTATGAATGCGGTCATGGAACTCGCATTCAATATGTCTTCCACCGCACACATCATCGGAGGTTGCCCCATGAGTAAAGATGCAAAAACAGGCGTAGTAAACGACAATTTCCAGGTACACGGTTATCCCAATATGCTCATCCTCGACGGCTCTATCGTGCCGGCCAACCTCGGTGTAAACCCAAGCCTGACCATCACCGCACTTAGCGAATATGCCATGGCGCAAATTCCACCGAAAACCGGCAACATCACCAAAACACTGGATGAACAATTACAGGCAATGTCCAATGCTGCGCCCACCTCATAGCAAGGCCCACCACATCAACGCACTTGCCACCAACACAATCCCGAATCCTGCCAAAAGATGGCGACGGATTTCCGGCGAACCCAGCGCAGTGCCATACACTGCCTTCAATAGATTGTTGCTCATGGTGGCCTGTACAATCAACAATAAGACCAAATCGGGCGCATAATCCTGCGTTTGAAACAAATTCAGAATAAAGGGATCAATATCTGTTACCCCTACTAGAAAGGATAGCCATTTCAAACCCATTGCACCATAGAACTGCGTGGTGTAATAGGTCAAAATACCAAAAAAGACGAATAAAGCCGCAAATAACAATGCCGTCCGGAATTCCAGTGGGTTAGGCTGAGTCTCTATCATCACCGGGGGAGCAACAGGATACTTGCGCGCGCTGTAGCCTAACCAACCTGCTATCGCCAAAGCTACCAATGCCAACACCAGAAAGGGCACCAATAACCGATGCCCCAACGAAGCATTAAAAAGCCAGGCCAGCACCAAGATCCGAAGATACATCATGGCGGTGGCCGCAATAATGGCAGAAGCAGAGAGCAAAGCCGGATACTCCCCTGTTTTGGTTTTCCTGGCAAGCATGAACGTGGTGGCCGTACTGCTGTACAAGCCGCCAAGTATGCCGGTAAGAAAAATACCCGCCGAGGGAAATACAAATTTTCGCAACAAATAACTGACATAAGAAATGGTGGATACCACCACCACTGCCAGCCAAAACTTGTAGGGCGTAACCCCAATCTCAGGAATTATCTGCTCTCGCGGAGTAAGAGGAAGAATTACCCCGGCCAAGGCTATGAACTTCGCCAGGGTGATGAACTCCGTCTTGGCAATCTTCTCGGAAAAGGCCACTAAACTCTCCCTGATTTCCGCCAATACCAATACTGCGATGATTATGAGCAGCACCAACCAGGGTGGCTGGGTGTAAATCAATGGCGCCAAACAATAGGTAATCAGCGCAATTAACGTGGAAGTCAGCCCAAACTGCCCCGCTTTCCATATCCGTCCGGCATATACCACCGCCAAAAGCAACGACAAAACAAGACCTCCCATCGCAAAAAACAACAGCCGCTCCCTATCCAAAATATAGGTGATGAACCCCAAAATGCCGATGAGCGCAAAGGTGCGATCTGTCCCAAAAAGTGATTTGACGCCTTCCACATCGTGGTGCCGGCGTTGCTCCAGGCCAATCAACAGCGCAAATAATGCGGTGAGTACAAAATTCAGAAAATCAGGCGGGATGTCCTTGAAAAATTCCATCTGGAATGCGATGTGTTTCATACATCGGCTACGAAACAAATATAATGGTTTATTTTTGCAAAAAACAGGATTGTTATCATGAAAAGACTACTTTTCTTCATTGCCATCTTTCTTTCCACCGCCATGATTGCCATAGCCCAGGATGTTGCCTCCTCCCCATGGCATATTCAGGCCCGGCAAATTAACCCCTCACAATACTTTGGGGTCACGGTTGCCAACGGCATGATCGGCCTCGTTTCCTCCCCCGAACCCATGCGGGTACAAGACGTAGTCCTCAATGGGGCTTATGATTACTACCAACGTGGACGCGTCAGCAACATCCTCAAAACCTTCAACCACGTCAATATGAACCTCGACGTGGATGGCCGACGCATCGGTCGGAGTGATATTTCCAACTACACGCAAACGCTCGACATGCAAAAGGCCACCCTCGTCACTACCTTCGACGTAGGCGATAAAATCAGCGTGCGCCATGCCCTCCTGGCATTGCGACACTTGCCTTACACCGCTCTGTCGGTGGTCGAAATTACCGCAAAAAAGGATGTGACCATCACCCCGATGAGTGTCATCGAAGCGCCAACCCATCTTACCGATATCCGCAACTTCTACAGTGAAATTGACCGCCCCCACGTCCTCATTCCCCTGCTCACCTCAGTAGCCAAAAGCCCTTCCGGCCAACATACCGTGGCCGCCTCTACCAGTTTTATTTTTGAAGAACCGCATGGAGCAGAACCCGATATTATCCATGAAGACTGGGACTACAACATGCATTTGGCCAAATTTTATAAAAAGCTCAAAGCCGGCGAAACATACCGGTTCAGCCTGACCGGCAGCACGGTCTCTTCCCATACTTACAACGATCCTCATAACGAAGCGGAACGCCTGACCATTTTTGCCAGACTGGAAGGCCGCGAACGCCTGCTGCGACGCCATGAGGCAGAATGGAACAAGCTTTGGGAAAGCGATATCATCGTAGAGGGCGACCTGGATGCCCAACGCGCCATTCGCTCTGCACTCTACCACCTCTACAGCTTTGCCAGGGAAGGTACCGCACTCAGCTTATCTCCCATGGGTTTGTCAGGACTGGGATACAATGGCCATGTATTCTGGGATACCGAGCTTTGGATGTATCCTCCCCTGCTCATGCTTCAGCCCGATATTGCCCGTTCTCTGCTCGACTACCGCTTCGAGCGCATGGAGGCCGCGCGTCAAAATGCATTTTCCCATGGATACCCCGGCGTGATGTTCCCTTGGGAATCCTCCGCAGAGGGTAGTGAAGATACCCCGGTGTGGGCACTTACCGGCCCCTTTCAGCACCATATCACTGGTTGCGTAGGATGGGCATTCTGGCAATATTACCTGGTGACTCAAGACAAGGAGTGGCTGCGCGAGAAAGGCTACCCGATGCTCAGGGAAGTCGCCGACTTTTGGGCAGGTCGCGTGGAGCGCAACGGCTCCGAAAGGTATGATATCAACAATGTCATAGGTGCAAACGAGTGGCAGGAAAACATCGACAACAACGCCTTTACCAACGGTATGGCCATCTCCGTGCTTCAATTCGCCACCCAGGCTGCCAATGTGCTCGGCATCACGCCTAATCCCGATTGGATGCATGTAGCGCAAAATATTCCCATTCTGAAATTCCCGGATGGCGTAACCCGGGAAAATGCCACCTATGACGGCGTGACCATCAAACAGGCTGACGTCAATCTTTTGGCCTACCCCCTCAAAATCGTTACCGAAAAATCAGCTATTCAAAAGGATCTGGCCTATTACGAACCGCGCATGTCACCCGAAGGCCCGGCCATGGCACACTCCGTCCTGGCGGCGCTTTACGGCAGACTTGGCCAGGCTGAAAAAGCCTATGAATTATTTGTGAGAAGCTACAAACCCAATGAGGTGCCACCTTTTGGAGTACTTGCAGAAACTGCCGGCGGCACGAATCCGTATTTCGCCACCGGTGCCGGTGGAATGCTCCAGGCAGTACTCGCCGGACTCGGTGGCCTCGACATCTCCGATACTGGTATCATTCAACTGCAAAACAAACTGCCTTCGAAATGGAAATCCCTCACGATCAAGGGTGTCGGGCCGGAAAAGCGCACTTATACCCTCCGCTGATTCATCGGTTTTGCACGACAACCTGCCGGCTGTAATAACGGTGCATTTGCCAGATATGTGGCGCGCTCAACGCAGCAATAAACATAAACATGCCCGGGATTATGCCCTCAAAAGGCAGTCCCCAATATCGATCAAATACTAAAAGTAAGATGAATAGCAGATAGGCTCCCATCGAAAATGGCATCGCCTGCTTCATCAGTGACAACGTGCTGGTCTGCAGGCCTCTGCGGAGGTGCATCCAGCCTCTTACACTGTGTACGCCAATAAAATATAAGCCAAATGCCGGAATGAGCGGCAGCATTGCTCCGGCAGCGAGCACGGCAACTGTGTTAAGCCATGACAGTCTGGAACGGCCGGGGATAGTCATGCCTAAGGCCAAAAGTCCGGCACCGCAAGCAGCCAGGGCAATTTTCGCCACTTCCGGCATAATAGAAAATGTAGGAGGAAATCCTAAGGCATGCAGGTATTGCTCCCATTCGGCTGGATGCGCACAAAGGATAAAGCCAAGAGCAAAAACGCCCTGTATCCACGCAAAAATCGGGCGAAAGGCTCCCCAGTGCCGCATGTCTGTCTCCCCAAAATGCCAGGCAGAATATCCCAGAAAAAGTGCTACCCCCCATACCGGAGACCACCACCAAATCAACAGCACCAACGCCATTATTAACAAATAAGAAATGACGAACCTGAACAGGTTCTTGCCCTTCAGCCGGCCTTCCGGGCCAATATAATGATCCAATGCCCCATGCGGGATTCCTGGAAATATCATGCCCATGATGAGCAATGGCGCACCTGCAATACTCAACCAATTCGGGGTAATGCCTGAAAGTATGACCAAAGCCCAGGCCACCATTGCCGGCGCAAATTCCATCGCTGTGCTTTTTCGGGCTTCGGTAACGATATGCCGTCCCAGAAATGCCCGGATAAACGGGACTGATGGAAGCGAAATTAATATGGGAAGTTCCCGCATCAAGGTGGTCTTTTCTTCCAAAAACTCCAATACCCGCGCTATGGGCACCCGACGAAAAAGCTGCTCAAAAATTGACTTACCCCAATGAGGACGCTTTGTCAGAATATCAAGTAAAAGTGCGTCGTAAAAGGCAAATCGCGGCCGGCGATAAGGCGTAGGAACGGGTTCTGCGCGCTCTAGTGCCTGGACTATACCCAACGCATGCCTGTACATCGCCTTGAAGGCATAGCCCGTAGAGCCTTTAACTGCTCCCGCTGCTGTCCCGATTGGAATGATGCGGTTTCCCTTTTCGTGTACAGCCTCTTCGGAGTCCAGTTTTTGGGTCATCGGAATCATGCCAGACTCTATCTCTTCCCATTTGAAAGCGCCATACCGCGGTACAATCCATTGCTCCAGTATGGGTATGGCACTTTCCTCATCTAAAGGCAAACGTCCAAAACGCGTCAATTCCACCAGACCTTCCTCCCGGGAAACCGGTAAAAAGTAAATAAACTGTACCGCGCCTGATTGCGGCACTTCAAAATCCATGAGACGAGGCGAGGCTGTACCAAAATTTCCCTCAGTCAGTTTGATACGCAACCCATAAAAAGACTGCCAGAGCATTTCAGGGTCGTCGCGCATGGCCTGCACTTGCTGAACACTGAGCCTGCTGTCAAAAACCATCCCGCCGGTAAATATCCTACCCTCCGCTACCACCTTTACAACCTCGCCGCTTTGTACGACTTCGCTGACAGAAAGCGGCAGCCAGCTTACATCAGTCATACCTGACAGACGCTTCTTAACCCTGCTGTAGAAATCCGAACTTCGCAAATGGTAGTATTGGTACGGAGACAATGTCTGAGTGCGGCCTGCGACTTCAACCTTATCCCATACAGGACATGCACAACCTCCTGGGCCGGCAGCAATAGGCTCATCGGGCTCAGCCCAAAAACACCAGGTGCGGTTGTTGTCTCGTTTAGGGTCGGGGTCTAAAATTAAAAGGCGCCTGCCTTCCAGAAAGCCACGGTCACTCATGACCTCTAAAAGGCACATACCTGCCCCTCCGGCGCCCACCAAAATGTAATCGAACTGGTCTTCCGGAGCAACTTGCAAGCCCGCCATACGTCCTTTTTGACAAATATAGCGTTTGTTTAACCAATTCGATTAGAACAGCGTATTAATTTTTTACTTAAACGCAAATTTCATTTTGTAATCAGACTGCACTTTACCCATTTTGATGGCGTCTAATTTGCGTTGAATGAGTCGTTTTTTGAGTGGTTTGAGGCGGTCCACGAAAAGGATGCCGTCTATATGGTCGTATTCATGCTGAATCACGCGTGCATTGAAGCCATTGAAAACTTCTTCCCGAACCTGAAATTGCTCGTCGCAGTAGCGCAGGCGGATATCAGGCTGGCGATCCACATCGCCGCGGATATCGGGGATGCTGAGACAGCCCTCTTCGTATGCGCAGAGTGCGCCGGATTCATCGAGAATTTCTGCATTGATAAAGACCTTTTTGATGCCTGTTTCGGAAGTTTCTTTTTCCTTTTCCGCAATCTGAAGCGTATCTACTACAAACAGGCGTATGCCAAGTCCTATCTGAGGTGCAGCCAAGCCGACGCCATTGGCGTGATACATGGTTTCCCACATATTGGCGATGAGGGCTTCCAAATCAGGATACTCTGAAGTGATAGGCTGGGCTTTCTTTTTGAGCACAGGCTGGCCGTAGGCAAAAATAGGAAGGATCATAAAATCAAATCGGCATTTATCGTTAAAACCTGTTTACAAACAGGAAATACGCCTTACAGGTTGCGTTCTTGACGTCGCTTTTCCATAAATGTCTGTAGAATAATTGCGGCACTGACCCTGTCCACCAGACTTTTATCCCTTCTCTTTTTTTGGCGCGCACCGCTTTTCAGAATCACCTCTTTGGCCTCCTCTGAAGTGTAGCGCTCATCCTGCATGGCAATTTCCACCTCAGGAAAGGCCTTGCGCAATTGATTCACAAACCCCTTGACCAGATGGGCAATTTGCGCGGGATTCCCATCGGGGTACATGGGTTCGCCCACCACAATAGTTTCAACCTCCTCTTCGACGAGGTATTTTTTGAGGAAAGCCATAAGCTCGGAAGTCGGCACTGTTTCCAGACCACTGCCGATAATCTGCAGCGGGTCGCTGACTGCTATGCCGGTGCGCTTGGTACCGTAATCAATGGCAAGAATTCTGGCCACTTGGTATCAGGTTGTTTTTTTTCTAAAATCGAGGATGTGGGTATAAAACATGCGCAAACCATGAATATTGGTGAAGCGATCTCCCGCGGGAGATTGGACAAATACATTCAAATATCCCAACTGCAACTGAGATGCCGGTGCGGTTTGCAGCCCCAGCCCTACAAAAAAGCGGTTTTGGTCAAAGTAATTGTAGCGTATGCCTTCGCCAAAATTGACCATCAGCTCGTTGTTGATAATCCCCTGGAAGCCTCCCGGCTTGAAGGCATTTTTACCTAAAGGAATAGTGAGCAATCCATTAAACCGCATGCGCCAGTTAAACTGATAGCCTTCGGCAAGTTGGCCTTCCGATGACAAATTGCGCCGATAGCGTTCTTCCAACCTAATCCATTGCATCCATCGAGCTTTTTTAATGGTACTGAACCACTGTACCTGTTGCCAAAGACGATGCTCCGGGCGCGATACTTCCGGGTGCGCCACATCAGGAAACACATTAATAAAGGCATAAGCGGCGGTAAGTCGCAAATCATTATTTACGTAATAGGTCGGCCCGCCTCTTGCAATAAATAGGGAAGGTTCCCCCAACAGATTCTCCCGAAACCGAATATGGGTATCAAACCAAAAACCCCAGCGATCGCTCAGGCGCGTAGTATTGACGAGCGCAAACCAGGCTTGCTCATCTTCCAGAACTATTTTTTGTGCATGGAGTAATGCGGGGAATTGAAAAATGATCCATAGCGCCCCTGCTATCCAGTATTTTTTCATGTGGTGACTGTTGAATTCGACTCCGGATTGTGCAGTGCATCAGGCGGTTGGTCCGGGGGTACCCGGCGGCGGGCCAGCACTGCGTTTCTTTTTCCACCGACGATTCCGGGACTTGTTGGGTGAGGCTTCGCCACCGGGTCGCTCGGTGCTGCGAGGCTCCATTGAGCGGTCTTCGCGACGGGGAGATCGTTGCCGGTCTTCGCGGCGGGGTGCGCCTTCATTCCGCACCGTGGCTCCATCCGGGTATTGCTTGTCGATAGCTCTACCGATGAGTTTCTCAATGCGGGCAAAGCGGCCCCTATCCTTTCGGTTGATAAAGGTGATGGCTTCTCCGGTAGCCTCTGCACGACCGGTTCGCCCGATGCGGTGGACGTAATCCTCCGGGTCGCCGGGTACATCAAAATTGATGACCATATCAATGCCCTTTACATCAATGCCGCGAGAAAGCACATCGGTTGCCACGACGATAGGCAAACTGCCATTCCGGAAGGCGAGCAGTCGCTCCTCGCGTTCGGATTGATCCAGATCAGAGTGGATAGCGGCAACCTGCATGCCCCGTCTGGCGAGTCGTGTGGCCACCTCCCGCACTTTGATTTTGGCACCGGCAAAGATGATGACCCGTCCCAGGTCTTTGCGTTCAGCGAGTAACTTTTCGACCAGCCCGTATTTGGCTTCATCTTCCACTTCAAAAGCGAGTTGGCGGATGGTTTCGGCTGGCCGGGAAATAGAGATGCTGATTTCTAAGGGATCGCGCAGCAGATCTTTCGCAAAGCGGCGAATCTGCGGCGGCATCGTAGCTGAAAACATCAGTGTTTGGCGGCTTCTCGGAACCTGACTGACAATCTTGGCGATGTCTGGTGCAAAGCCCATATCCAGCATGCGGTCTGCCTCATCGAGAATTAGGTGCCGGACCGTACTCAGATTGGCATAGCCGAGATCGAGGTGGGCGATGAAGCGCCCCGGCGTAGCAATGACAATGGGCGCCCCCTTCTTCAGGGCATTGCGCTCCAGCTCCATGGAATGGCCGTCCCTCCCACCGTAAATGGCTACCGCGCTGGCAGGCGTAAAATAAGAGAAGCCTTCAAGCTGCTGGTCAATCTGCATGGCAAGCTCCCTCGTTGGAACGATGATGAGCGTGTCAATCCCCGAAGGAGGAGACTCCGTAATGCGATGAAGTACCGGCAATAAAAAAGCAGCAGTCTTACCCGTGCCCGTCTGGGCACATGCCAACACGTCTCTGCCTTCCATGATGGCCGGAATAGCCTGTTCTTGTATTGGGGTGGCTTCTTCGAAGCGCATGGCTTCCAGCCCTTCTATGAGGGCTTTTGTTAAACCAAATTCAGAAAATTTCAAAGTATTACATTATATTTCATGCAAAGTTACACCATTTATCGCAGATGCCGGAAAAAATTCGGAAAGACAATGAAATAACAATTTGATCTGATATTTCCGCCGATTTAGGAAACTCGAAATAGCGCAGAATTGTTACACAAATACAAAGTCAAAGATTCAACGCTGTTCACGTTGAATGACAATTTGGATTCATCCCCGATCCAAAGAGCCCGACAAAATCCTGCTCTTTCCTTCGGATTTCATATCAAAATGCTTAGATATGAGAAGCCATGTGATGATCGGACTTGCGTTTGCGGTTTTGTTTTTGTTTGCCCATAGCGTGGCTACCACCGCATACGCCACCCCGCTCGGCGGGTACAAGTATCCCAAAACAGAAAACTTTGCGCGTTGGGTTCTTAAAGGCGAGGGTACCCTCGCCGCAGACAGCATCAAAGCTGCTGTTGATGAATTTACCAAAGCCCGATTTGGAGAAAGACCCGGCACCAAAGTTCGGGATATCGTCAAAGCTGCAAAAGATGAGGCTGATCGCGCTGCAAAAGCACACCCGGATGACGCGGACAAAGTGAAATCTGCGGTGAAGCAAAAAATGGAAGAACTCCTCAAAAAATATGGCCGCAATAAAGAGTTGAAAGGCTTTATTGAAGATTTGATTACCTATCTGCGCAGGTTGAGACTGTGGTATGTTCCTCCAAAACAAGAGGAAAAGCCCAAAGAGCGCCGTTCCTCCGAGTGGAGTGATCAATACCCGCGTTCATGGGGGAATGCGATGTTCGGACTTGCGGTCATAGTTGAAGGCACTCCCATTATTCCGGATGTGGATATGGGTGCACAGTTGCGCCAACGGTTCATCGAAAACCCGGTTGTTTTCCTGGATTTGACGGAAAAACTGGGTGGGACTTTCGTGATGGGTAACTTTGAAAGCCAGGTGCCGGAAATAGAGCTGCAGGCCAAGTCCGTTCAATGGATGCCCGGATTGGGGTTTTCATTAGAGCCTTTGCGTCGGCTTGAAGTCAGTTTCAGCGGCTACTATTTCCAAACGGAATGGAGCGCTGAGTTTCCGGTGAGTGTATTTGCTTACACGTCCGAACCTTACACCACCACTGGAAATATTCAGTCGGATGCAAAGGGCATGACGGTCAATCTTGGATTGCGCTATCTCACCTTTGACCATGCTATTCAACCCTATGTAGAGGTTGGTATGCGGAGTTTAATCGAGTTCTCTCATGAGTCGAGTGCCCTATTGGAAGGCATTTCGATGGAGATGGATTTCAGCCCGGTAGAGTCGTTTATTGCTCCTTTTGGTGGTGTAGGCATCCGGGCAAATTTAGGGCGCAGTTGGTTTCTCCAGGCAGGAGCGGTATATGCGCGTCAACAGGGGGGCGCAGTTTTTGCCCCAAGTGGTTTGATAAGTGCCGGGGTTCGGTTCTAGTGTTTAACCTAGTTGGTGTAATACTTGTATATCGGCAGGAGTAGTAAATCCTGCCGATATTTTTTAACAAGCAATATACAATCACCTTTATGGTGGGGTATCTTTCATCGTATGGCCGTTGAACCAAGGTTTTATGCGGCAGTTTGGCTTGGGGTTGAGTTTTATTACAAAAAAAGTGTTGGGCGGCGATTGAAAGGTGTACGACATCCCAGCCAGGGCTACCGAAAAAAACTGCCTGGGGTGCTGAGTTAGCAGGAGGTGAAGCAATTATTTGGTGTAATGGACAACCTAAGGCACAGGTTAATGCTGATGGTTATTTAGAGGGGTGGCTTGCGAACACTACTCGGTGCGAAGCGCGTAGGCGGTATTCCGGTAGGCCGTATCGCAGTCGGCGTTAAACACGCATGCGACGGTGGACACCCTGCGTCATTCGTTTGCGATGCACCTGTTGGAGAATGGTACGGAACTTGGATATATCAAGAAACTGCTGGGGCATACATCGGGTGCGACCGCGAAAATCTACGCGCGCATCACGCGCAAGGGTAAGAGAAGCTGAAAGGTCTTGGATTTGGATATTTGAGCGAAGGGGGGTATATTTGTCCACAGACACTTTTGCGCCTGAAAAGACTGATTTTGAAGAGAATGGGTGGGGGAGTTGTGGATATTGGGATGTTGGTGGTCAGGCATAAAACGCAGCCCTACAAATGGCACACTTGGTTTTGCCGACATACGAACCAACGCTCAAAAGACCAAAAGAGCCATTTTCCTGCCAACGCGCTGATACCGTTCTGACCAAAAAACTTTTCTTAACCAGTTGAAAAAGAAACTAATATGATTTTAAAAGAGTTGAAACCCCGAAAGGCGCTGAACAAAGCCTTTTTAAAGGTAAAACCGAACAGGACTGAAATTGAAAGTTTCAAGACCCATCTCATTACTTTGCTCGACAGGACAAATGATACGGAAAGCGAAGAGTTTCATAAAAACCTTGTCATTGACTTTCTAAAGAAAACCTATTACGACCCAAATCATTTTATCAACACCAAAGGCCGAAACGACCTTGTTATTCATAATGGACACCATGCAAACTCCACGGTTGGTGTCATTCTCGAAGCTAAAAAGCCAACCAACAAAGCGGAAATGCTCTCCACTCAAAAACTGAATGCAAAAGCGTTTCAGGAATTGGTCCTTTACTATTTGCGAGAAAGAATTACGCACAAAAACCTGGAAGTTAAACACCTGGTGGCAACCAACATCAACGAGTGGTTCATTTTTGACGCCACCCTGTTCGACAGACTTTTTGCTCAAAACAAAAACCTGGTCAAACAATTCAACGACTTTGAAGCAGGACGATTGGCAGACACCAAAACAGACTTTTTCTACAAGCAGGTTGCCGAGCCGTTTATTGACAGCATTAGTGCTGAAATTGAATTTACTTACTTCAATATTCAGGACTTCCAAAAACCCTTGCGCAATACCGACAAAGCAGACGACAATTCGCTGATTGCCTTATTCAAACTGCTATCGCCTGAGCATCTCTTAAAACTCCCGTTCGCCAATGACAGCAATAGCCTCGACAAACGCTTTTACAGCGAATTGTTGCACATCATCGGACTGACCGAAATCAAAGCGGGCAACAAAAAACTGATTGAACGAAACAAGTCGGGAGAACGCCACACAGGCACCATACTGGAGGGTGCCATCATTCAATTAGACAGTCTGGACAAACTGAGCCGGTT
>CAYTNI010000032.1:0-15436 GCA_964439115.1 uncultured Saprospiraceae bacterium | reverse complement strand
CACAAAATAATGGTTGGATAACATGTAGGGAATATGGATGCTGAGGATATCACTTTCCCGATGAAGCGTTTCCAAATCCACCGATGCTGCATGATTATCCGACCACAACGGGCGGTACTTGTCATAAGCGATGACGCGACAACCGAAACTTCGAAGCAGCCCCGCCACAGCGCTTCCCATGTTGCCATACCCCAAAATGCCCACTGTTTTGCCGAAAATTTCAGTACCCCGATTGGGCTCCCGGAGCCATTGCCCCTCCCGCACCTGCCGGTCGGCTCGCGCCAAATGGTTCATCAGGCAAAGCAATAAACCTAAGGTATGCTCGGCTACGGTGTGGCGACTCCCCTCCGGGGAGGAAATTACTTCAATGCCCTTGGAATTGGCATACGCCACATCAATATGTTCCAAACCCACACCCTCGCGGGCAATGAATCGCAGATGTTTACCCGCATCCAGAAATTCCCGGTCTGCACTGAAACGACTCCGCATGACCACCCCCTGAAAATCCGGTAGGATGTCCAGGATAGTCTGGCGGTCTTCCTCATAACGGGCCTCACAGGTTACCCCTATCCGCTCTATGGCTTCTGTCAAAAACGGATGCGGGCGGTCTATCAGCAGAATTCGGACTTGAGATTCGGAAATCATCGGTTAACGGCTTTTGCCGGCAAAAATAACCACTTCACCCCACCCTTCAGGAATCGTTTTGCTAAACCATAGAGCGTGGTAAGAAATTATTATCCGCCAAAGAACGCCAGAAAACCAATGCGCATAGTGGGAAAAACCCCTTTGCCAGGGTCAACCCATCAAAAACAATAAGCGCCTGATTCAATCAATTGCGCAGCTACCTTGCGACGGGCATCGCGCACATTCACCGGCGGGTACTTGGAATATCGCTTCAACCCCATTAGGAAGGTACGCAACAAATCACCTTCAGCGAAGGAAGACAGCGCATCGGTGGCGGACTTGGTAATTCGGGCGGTGGCATCGTGAAGGAACACCTTAAGCATGGACTCATACACTTCCATGAGTATCGGCGGTGTCATCCCGGAGAGCTTTTGCACCCGCAAGAGAAGCGATTCCGCCAGGAAAGTGTCAATAATCATATCGGCCACGTTCATGATGATTTCCTGCTCCTCCTTGAGGTTGAGCTTGCCATCCATCTGCATTTTTGCAGCCGCTCCGGCGGTCATCAGCACAATTTTCTTAAAATCCTGTACCGCCCGTATTTCCTCCGCGAAGGGGCCTTCCAGTTTTTCCATGGAAGGCATGGAAGCAAGTTCTTTCTGCACCGCCCAGGCCGGACTGGCAATATCGAGGGATCCTTTGAGTGCCCGGCGGAAGAGCATATCCACTAAGAGGAGGCGATTAATCTCGTTGGTACCCTCATAAATCCGGTTGATGCGGGCATCGCGGAACGCCCGGGCAGCAGTACCCTCTTCGGAATACCCCATGCCACCGTGGACTTGCACATTTTCATCCACCACGTAATCGAGCGCTTCAGAACCCACCACCTTGAGAATGGCACATTCCATGGCGTATTCCTCGGCAGCTTTCAACTGAGCCAGCGCGGGGTCATCCCCCTGTTCGTGGAAGTAGTTTTTCATATCCTCCAGCAAGTCAGATACGCGGTACATCGCACTTTCTCCGGCAAAAATACGGATGGCCTGCTCGGCCAGTTTGTATTGAATAGCTCCAAAATTGGCGATGGGCTGCTTGAACTGCACCCGTTCTTTCGCATATTGTACGGATAGGGAAGATACCCTTTTCGAGCCGCCGAGACTGAGTGCACACAGTTTAAAGCGACCTATATTCAGGGCATTGAAGGCAATCAAGTGACCCTTGCCAATTTCGCCGAGCACGTTTTCTACGGGGACATGGACATTTTCGAAAAACACCTGTCGGGTAGATGAGCCTTTGATACCTAATTTGTCCTCTTCGGCTCCTAAGGTAAGCCCCGGCGTATTGCGCTCCACGATGAAGCCGGTGAATTTATCGCCGTCCACCTGGGCAAAGACGATATAAATATCGGCAAAGCCGGCATTGGTAATCCACATTTTCTGACCGTTCAGCACGTAGTGTTTGCCGTCGGCGCTGAGGTCTGCACGGGTTTTTGCAGCCAATGCATCCGAACCGGAACCAGGTTCGGTGAGGCAATAGGATGCCTTAAGGTCGCCGGCGCCAAGGGCGGGAAGGTATTTTTCTTTTTGGGCCTCAGTGCCGAAGTAAAAAATGGGCAACATACCGATGCCGATATGCGCTGCGAAGGAGACGGTAAAGGATCCTGCAGGCCCGAGGGCATCGCTAATCAGCGTATTGGTATTGGTATCCAGTCCCATGCCTCCGTATGCCTCCGGCATGTGTGCTGCCAGCAGACCCAGTTCACCCATTTTCTTCAGCAGCGAGGGCGTAAAACCTGGCTCCTGATTTTCGATACGATGGTAATTGGGCACAATCTCCTGTTCGATGAAATCTTTGACCATCTGGGAGATCATGCGTTGATCCTCATTGATTTCTTCGGGTATGAAGGTGTCTTCCGGTGTAGAGGGTTTGATCAGGAATTCACCACCCTTGAGTACTTGCGACTTTTGTGCGACCGTTGCAGACATGAGTGTAGGATTTTTTTGGGTAAAAAGCGAATTTTCGCTACAAAAATAAACCTTTCACAGCTAAAAACAACCTTTCACATAAAAATGTTAGCGAATTTTCGCTAATTTTCCTCAAATCCGTGCACGATGATGACGATTTCCCCTTTGGCAGTATTGGGGGTGGAGAAGTGGGCTTTCAGCTCCTCCAGCGTTCCGCGGTGGTAGGTTTCGTGGAGCTTACTGAGTTCGCGCGCCACACAGGCTTTGCGCTCGGGGCCGCAGGCAGCACTCAACTCATCGAGGCAGCGTGGCAGCCGATGGGGCGATTCATAGAGTACAAAGGTATGTAGGAGTCCTGCCAAGTATTGAAGTCGCGTGTGGCGCCCTTTTTTATGTGGTAGAAAACCCTCAAAATGAAAGCGGTCGCAAGGGATGCCCGATGCCACGAGGGCGGGAACAAAAGCGGTGGGACCAGGCAAACATTCCACTTTTATCCCATGTTGCACGCACGCGCGCACGAGCAGGAAGCCGGGATCCGAAATGCCCGGCGTGCCGGCATCCGAGATAAGCGCCATGGGCTTGCCCTGCTGCAACTGCTCCAGGAGCTGGGGCAACACCCCGTGCTCGTTATGGGCATGGAAAGCACGCAACGGCGTCTCTATACTGTATTTTTGAAAAAGCACACGCGAAGTGCGCGTATCCTCGGCAAGTACAAGTTCTACTTCCTTTAAAATGCGTAGCGCCCTAAGGGTAATATCCTCGAGGTTGCCAATTGGGGTAGGAACGACGTACAACATAGCGCTACTCAGGCCTGGGCGGCCTTGAGCACGAAGTGGTAGGTTTCCATGATGGGGTTGGCCAGCAGTTTTTGACAGGCATTGTCCACCATGGTGTGTGCTTCCGACTCGGAGGCCGCCTCTACCGTGAGTAGGATATGCTTACCAATGCGGGCGTCGAGCACCCCGTGGATATCCACATTGTGCATATTTTTGACTACTGCCTTGCCTTGGGGGTCGAGCAGTTCACGATGGGGCATAACATCAATTTCAGCAATAAATTTCATAGTTTTCGCTTGGAGGTGAGCCAATGAATCAGGATGGATACCATAATATAAGCGCCGATAATCAGCAAGAGCGCAGATGCAGGCATTACAATTAGCAGCAACACAGAACCCGCCACAAAGATAATTCTAATCTCGTTACCCCGCCAACTCAGGGTTTTGAATTTAAGGCTGAACATGGGCAATTCGGCGTTCATCAACACACACAGCACGGCAATTGACGCGTAAATAATGACCGGCGAGCCCAACGCATTGCCCCATCCCAGGGCGTCTGTATGTACGATGAGGAGCCAGCCCAGGGCAAACATCGTGGCAGCCGGCGTTGGTAACCCGATAAAATGGTCATGTTGGCGCTCATCGAGGTTAAACCGCGCCAGCCGGAGCACGGCAAATACCGGAATGAAAAAGGCTGGTACCGCTGCCGCAGAAAGACCCTGCGCCGTGTTGCCGCCCAGCAGATGAAAGAAAATTGCGCCTGGCACTACACCAAAGGATACTGCATCAGCTAGTGAATCGAGCTGTGCGCCAAGGGGAGATTGCACCTTCAGCCAACGCGCTACGGCGCCGTCTAAGAAGTCGGCCATCGCTGCTGCTGCCGTCCAGAGCACTACACCATATACATCGTCCCGGAATGCGGAAACCAGCGCAAGGCACCCGAAAAAGAGATTCGACAGAGTGATGATATTGGGAAGATTTTTTTTCATGGCATTTGTGCGGACAAATTTCGCATTTTGGGGTTTTAATAAAAGCTCAATTAGATAGAATTGCTCAATTTAGCGTTAAGATACATGAAAACTGCGCTTTCGATGATAAAAATACAACGGTTCAGCCAATGGCTTTCTTGTTTTTTGATATTTGGTACTACCCAAATGGCCCTGGCCCAGCAACCTGATAATGATGAGTGTATCAATGCCATTCCCCTGACCGATGTCGTCAATTGGTGTTCACAATCGGCTCAATTTACCACCATCGGTTCTACGCCATCTTCCCAGGACAACCCGACCTGCTTCCCGAATACGACGCCGGTCAATGATGTCTGGTTTTCTTTTGTCGCTCAGGCCAATACCGTAAATATCAGCATTTCCGGGGCTTTGCCGGTTAACTCCGGTGGCAATATCTCCAACCCGCAGTTTGCCCTCTACACCGGAGAATGCGATAACCTGAGCTTCCTGGAGTGTGCTTCAGATGCCGCTAACGACAATATTATTCAATCCTTTATCAGCGAGCTGGTGATTGGCCAGACCTATTACATCCGCGTTAGTGCCCGATTCGGGTTTCGCGGCACCTTCCGGTTGTGCGTCAATAACTACAACGAAGTGCCCGACCCTTCCGGCGATTGCCCTACAGCGGTAATTCTTTGCGACAAATCCTCCTTCACCGTGCCCAAAGTAGTGGGGGTGGGTAGCCAGAACAACGAAATCGGCAATGTAGGGTGCAATGGACCGAGCTGTATCATTTCGGAAAGCAGCTCTACCTGGTACAAATGGACCTGCCGCGATGCCGGCACCCTTACCTTTGTACTCACCCCTCTGAATCCGGCCGATGACCTCGACTTTGTAGTTTACGAACTCCCCAACGGGATAGACAACTGCAACAATAAAAACCCAATTCGCTGTATGGCCTCCGGGGAAAATGTGGGGCAGCCGCAGTCGAGTTGGATTAGCTGTACGGGCGCCACCGGTCTGCGCACCGGCGAAAATGATGCCAATGAAACCTGCGGATGCCCGGCAGGCAACAACAATTTCCTCGCACCGATCAATATGGTTGCAGGCCGAAGCTATGCCTTGGTAGTCAATAATTTCAGCAACTCCGGCGATGGTTTCACGGTGGAATTTGGCGGCACCGGCACTTTCCTCGGCCCCATCGCCAACTTCAGCACCCAGCCCTTGACCGCCTGCGTTGGGCAACCCGTCACCTTCACCGATCAATCTTCCTTTATTGGTACCATTACAGACTGGACCTGGAATTTCGGGCCGACAGCTACCCCCATTTCTGCTACGGGCATCGGCCCACATACCGTAGTATTTAACCGCCCCGGCACCAAGCCGGTATTGCTCACCGTGGAGACAGACCGCGGCTGCGTGGTATCCAAAGTACTGACGGTCAACGTAGAGTGCTGCTCCAATCACTTCACCGCCGACGGTGCCGTGACCAATCTGCTGTGCGCTGACCAACCTACCGGTGCCATTGACATCCAGGTATCCAGCGCCTATCCTCCCTACACTTATTCCTGGAGCGGCGGGCAAACCACCCAGGATGTCAGCGGCTTGTTGGCCGGATCATTTACCGTGACCGTGACGGACCAGGCTACCTGCTCGAGACAACTCAACTTCACACTCACACAACCTCTTCCGATTCAAACAGATACGCTGATTGTAAAACCTACCTGCAACGGCGGTACCGATGGGTCGGCCACCCTCAACCCAAGCGGGGGTGTAGGCCCTTATCAATTTGACTGGCAAAATACGGGTTTCACCTCCAACAACACCTTATCTAATATACCCAGAGGAGATTACCCGGTGGTGGTGCGCGATGCCAATAATTGTCTGCTTCCTTTGGTGATTCCTGTTCGCGAGCTCGAGTTAATCCTCGACCCACAGGTTCAGGCAATCAGACCTCCCCTCTGTACAGGGGATTCCAACGGATCCATCGTCGTGCAAATTGCCAACGGGCTGCCGCCCTTTCAGTACAACTGGGGTAATGGTTTTGTGAATGACAACTCCCTGCTGAATGTACCGGCAGGCACTTATACGGTTCAGGTGCGCGACGCCAACCTCTGCATCGGCGAATTTGAGTTCAATATGGAAGATCACCCGCCGTTGGCCCTCGCCTTCGCCACAGTGAATGCCCGCTGTTTCCAGGAAGCCAACGGCACCGCTAATGTTACGGCCTCAGGTGGAGTCGGCAATTACGGATATTCCTGGAGTACCGGTGCGCAAGGGGTCATGGCCACAGGACTTGCCGCCGGCACGTATAGGGTTACCGTACTGGACGGCAACGACTGCGAAATCACAGGAGATGTGACCATTACCGAACCAGATTTATTGAGACTGGCAGTGGTGGATAGCACCGGCTTGTTGTGCAGTTACGATACGACGGGGCAAATTGGCGTTGAGGCTACAGGCGGCACCCCCGCCTATTCGTATGCCGTGGATGGCATCAATTTTCAATCCTCGGGAGTTTTTAACTCGCTCAGAGGTGGCGTGTATCAGTTTACCGTACGAGACGCGCAAGGATGTCTGGCTTCCACTACCGGAGTGGTAACTGCTCCACCGCCTTTAATTTTGGATGCAGGGCCCGACCAGACGATTTTACTTGGCTTTTCGGCAGATATCCGGGCAGCAGTTAGTAATCCTGATGCAAGGCTCAGTTGGATACCTCCTGACTCCCTAACCTGCGGCGACTGTCTCGACCCGGTGGCAACACCGGTACGGACCACCACCTATATGTTGACCGCGGTAGATTCCAATAACTGTGTGGCGGTAGATTCCCTTACCATTTTCCTGGTGTTGGAACGCCCGGTATTTATTCCCAACGCCTTCAGCCCCAACGACGACGGCGTAAATGACAACTGGACCCTGTTTGGCGGGCGGGCAGTGCGGCAGGTCAACGTGGCGCGCATCTTTGACCGCTGGGGCGCGCTGGTTTTTGAGCGCAACAATTTCCCGATAGGTGATGAAAAACTAGGATGGGATGGTCGATTTAAGGATAAACCGGTAAACCCGGGCGTTTTTACCTATATGGCAGAGGTGGAGTTCTTAGATGGGGTTCGCATCTTATACGAAGGCGATATCACTGTGCTCCGATAGGCAGAAAAGGTGTTATCTTTGTACCCATGTGGTGCCGCTTTACCTGGATGGCCGTATTATTGGCTATTGGAATCTCCGCTTGTCAGTCGGAAAAAGACAAAGCATTGCCAGAAATGCTCTTGAGCAATCCTTCCCTTGAATTGCTGGATTCTGTGGAAATCCTTTACAGCGATTCTGCAGCCGTTCAGGTTCGCATTACCGGGCCGCAGATGTATAACCACACACAGCCCGACAACCCTCAGCAGGAGTTCCCCGATGGTATCCGGGTGGAGTTCCTGGGGCGAAGTGGAGAAGTTCTCAGCATCCTCACCGCAAAATACGCCATCCGACGCGAAAATACCGCCAGCATCATTGTACGCGACAGCGTGGTATGGCAAAGCAACAGACAGGAAACCCTCACCACGGATGAACTTACCTGGGATGAACGTCGGGAGAAAATTTTCACCGACCGCTTTGTCATCCTCACCCGTCCCGATGAAGTACTCTACGGCCGAGGATTCGAAGCAGACCAGGACTTTTCCAATATTGCCATGAAAGCGGTTGAGGGGCGGGTGCAAGTGGACAACAAGGAATCCCCGTCATCACCAAAGCCCAACTGATGGAACTGATGCTTATGATATTTTTCCTCCTGCTGTTTGCCCTGAGCTCCGGGTTGGAAATTGCGTTTGTTTCGGCGAACAAGCTCAAATTTGAACTTCGCAAGATGAAAGGGGATGAGCGGGGCGGATTTCTGGCATCCTTCTTCGACCAACCCCATTTGTTCGTGGGTGCCATGATGGTAGCAGGCTATTTTGCACTAGCTGCTTTTACCAATCTCGCGGCCAACTGGCTGGAACGAGTTTTCCCATTTGAACAGTGGAGTTTCGGGGGGCAATGGACGGCCATAATCATAATTATCACTTTTGTAGTTTTGTTTTTGGGTGAATTAATCCCCCATACGTTATTCAGATTGCATGCAGACGCCATCTTATTAGGAATGGCCTATCCAATACACGGGATGGTATGGCTGTTTGCTCCGATGGCCCGTTTTTGCAACGTCCTTTCCCGCAGGCTGACAAGGATAATTTCCGGCCTTGACACGCCCGTTGCTGACCCCGTATTTACCCGGCTTGACCTCGAACGTTTTGTCATGGAGACGGGCAATGACCTGAAGGGGGAAATTGTGGATCGCGAAATGTTTGGCAATGCGCTCAGTCTCAAAGAAACTAAGGTCAGAGAATGTATGGTACCCAGACCGGAAATTGAATATATTGATATTCACGCCAGTGTGGAAGAGCTCGAAGCCTTGTTCAAGGAAACCAAACTTTCCCGGATACTGGTCATCGAGGATGAGGTGGATAATGTGCTGGGGTACGTTCACCATCAGCAGCTTTTGGACAATCCGCGCTCCATTCGCAATATCAGGATGGATATTCTCTTTGTGCCGGAAGTCATGCGCGTGTCTGATTTATTGCAAAAATTCATCAGCGAGCGCGTGAACATCATTTGCGTAGTAGATGAATTTGGCGGGGTGGCCGGTATCATCACCCTGGAGGATATTCTGGAGGAAATTTTCGGCGAAATCGAAGATGAACACGATGTGGAGGAATACATCGAAACCCAAATCAGCGAATTAGAATTCCTTCTTTCCGGCCGCCTCGAAATTGACTATCTCAACGAAAAATACCCCATGCTGCAACTTCCTGAAGGGGACTACCACACCCTTTCCGGCTATTTAGTCATGACAACCGGGCACATCCCCCAAAAAGGCGATGAGTTGTCGCTGAATGGCTGGCGTTTCATCCTTGAAGAAGTCAGCGATACTAAAATTGAAACGGTGCGTATCCTCAAATAAATTCCTTTTTATGCATCACAAAACGACTATCGAACCCTTCCGCATCAAAGTCGTGGAACAAATCCGGCTCAGCTCTGAAGAGGAACGACGGGAATACCTTTCCGAAGCCTCTTTCAATCCCTTCCTCCTCAAATCCAGTCAGGTAATTATTGATTTGCTGACCGACAGCGGCACTTCCGCTATGAGCGCCGAGCAATGGGCCGGCATCATGCGCGGCGATGAGAGTTATGCCGGCGCAGTGAGTTGGCAACGCCTGGAAAAGGCCATCCACGACCTCACCGGCCTCCCCTATATCTTGCCCACCCATCAGGGGCGTGCAGCAGAACACCTGTTGTACAGTCGTATCGGTGGCCCCGGAAAGGTATTCTTTTCCAATACCCACTTCGACACTACCCGCGCCAATATTGAATTTTCCGGGGCTATAGCCCTGGACTTACCCATGGAGGAGGGCCGCCATCCAGATCTCTTTCATCCTTTCAAAGGCAATATGGACACCGTCCGCCTCGAGGCAGAAATCCTTTCCCATGGTGCAGACCGGGTAGGTGCAGTAGTGCTCACCGTCACCAACAACAGTGGCGGCGGGCAGCCTGTAAGTATGGCCAATGCCCGCGAAGTGGCCGAAATTTGTAAAAAACATGGAGTACTTTACATCCTTGACGCCTGCCGGATTGCCGAAAATGCCTATTTCATCCACCATCGAGAGGAGGGCTATGCCGACAAAACCTACCGTGAAATCGCGCAGGAAATGTTTTCCCTGGCAGATGGCTGTATCATGAGTGCCAAAAAGGATGCATTAGTCAATATGGGTGGATTCCTTGCGCTTCGGGATTTGGATTTGGCCCTGAAATGCCGCACTGTATTAATTATTACAGAAGGTTATTCCACTTATGGTGGGCTTTCCGGGCGCGATATGGAAGCCATTGCCATAGGCTTAGAGGAGGTTTTTGATCCCGACTACCTTCATTACCGAATCAAGAGTACGGGATATTTGGGAGAAAAACTTCGTGAAATGGGCGTGCCGCTGATTTGGCCAATAGGGGGACATGCCGTGTATGTGGACGCCAAAGCCTTTTACCCGCATATTCCTGCGGAGCAGTTTCCCGGCCAGGCCTTAGTTTGTGAGTTATATTTAAAGGCCGGCATCCGCTCCTGTGAAATAGGCTCCGTGATGTTTGGAAGAAATGACGAAGCTGGTAACTTCATTCCCGCACCAATGGAGCTGGTGCGATTAGCCATTCCACGAAGGGTTTACACCCAAAGCCATATTGATTACGTCCTAGAAACCTTCAGGGAGTTATTAGGGGAAAAAGAAAAGGCCCGTGGATTTAAAATCGTCTATGAGCCTCCTTTTTTGCGCCATTTTACGGCACGTTTCGAGCCGGTCAATCCAGAGTAAAGGACATGCCGTTGCTTGAATTGGAACACACGCCGGAAAATTCACTCCTCGGGTTGTGGGAAATTGCCGAAACGGAGCAGTGGTTTTTGCATGCACTAGGCCTTTCCAACATGGAATGGTCTGAATTTCAGGATATTACGGCAGAAAAGCGCCGCTTGGAATGGCTCGCCTCCCGGCACCTGGTCAAGTTGCTCGCCTGGGAGCAGGGCGTGGATTTCCAATTCCACAAAGATGGTTTTGGCAAGCCCTGGCTTTTGAACTCCGGAAAGCATATCTCGATTAGCCATTCTGCCGGAATTTGTGCGGCCATGTTGGCGGCTGTGCCTTGCGGCACGGACATACAGCGCTTAGAGCCCAAGGTGGAGGCTCTTGCTCCACGGTTTATGGGAAAAGCAGAACTCGACTCTTTATCAGACTCCCAACTACTGGAACACATCCATGTATATTGGGGAGCTAAGGAAGCTTTGTTCAAGGCGTATGGCCGGAAGTCGCTGGATTTCAGAACGCAAATATGCATCGAACCTTTCCCTTTTAGACCGGACGGCAGCGAGTGTAAGGGAAGCGTACTCAAGGACGATTATATCGCAAACTACCGCATTCGGTACCGCATTCACGAAGGATATGTCTGGGTGGTAGCCGAGCAGACAGCCGTTAGTTCAGCAGATTTTTAATTCTTTGGTAAGCCGCATCATTTGTCTCTTTACCTGTACAGCCAAGCTCCCGGGCCTTTGCCTCGATGGTTTCCACGCGATTCCCCGGGTCGGGGTGGGTGCTCAGAAACTCAGGAGGGTTGCCGCCTGAGCCCTGCATCTTTTTGAAAAACCCGGCAGCTCCGGCGGCGTTATAATCCGTGGCACACAGATACACTACGGAATACAAATCTGCCTCTGTTTCATGGTTGCGGCTGAAACTCAGTGATATAATGCCCTGGACGATTTTTTCGAGCAGGCCGGGGTCTGATCTTCCGGTGATGAGAGAAGTTAGCGCTGCAAGGCCATATACCTTTGTCATTTGCCGGGTAGAGTGGCGCAGCGCCGCATGAGCAATTTCATGCCCCATTACTCCGGCAAGTTGATCCTCGGAATCTAAGAATTTTATCAACCCAGTATAGACGTATATAAACCCTCCGGGGGTACAAAAAGCATTTAATGTGGAATCCTGATCAATAATACGTACTTCCCAGGCGAATTGGTCGCTGTACTGGACTTTACCTGTATGGAGCAGTTTTTGGGTGATACCACGGACGAAGGCATAGACTTCCCTGTTTTGCTCTTCCGGGAGGATGGGAAATTGCTTGGAATCATTGAGAATTTCCTGGTTGACTTGCCGGCCGAGTTCAAGGTCCTGATCCGGAGTAAACAGGTTGATACCGCTACCCTGGCCGGGTTTGCAGGAAGTGAGGAGCGCGAGAGGAAGTACGAGGAATGCTGCGAATAAAAGCGGTAGCCGCATAGTGGACTTTTTTAGAAGTTGAAACGAACTTAGGCATAACGTTTTTAGGGCGTCTCTCGTTTGGGGCAAAGCGTAATTTTTAAAAAACAAGCAGCGCCCGGAAGTTCATCCGGGCGCTGCAGGTTATGGTTGGAATGGTAATATTCCTAGAGGAGAATTATGCTCTTGGAATCACCAGACGACGCGGAATAATACGACCTTCTACCTGAACCGTTACGAAGTAAGTACCAGCAGGCAGACGGCTGACATTCAATTGCAGGAGGTTGTCACCTACATTGAGGTCAGACTCCATGAACATCACCTCGCGGCCTGTTTGATCGAGGAAGCGGATGATAGCTTCTGTTTCCTTCGGAGAATCGAGGCGGAGGCTTGCCGTACTTCCGGAGAGCGGGTTAGGGAATACCTGACCTACGATCAAATCACCTTCAGGAAGGCTTACCGTCTGGCCGAGCAATGCGGCCGGATTGGTATTCGGAGCTGTGAGGGTGGTGGTACAGGAAGCGCTCAAAGTGTAGGCACCGGTAGCAGTAGCAAAACCAGTCACATATATGAGGTATGTGGTACCCCCGGTAGCACTGAAAGTTACCTGAGACTGTAGGCCACAGTTATCATCATTGCCTCCCACGCACACTAATGCGCCACAAGTTCCGCTAAACACACCAATTTTTGAATCGTAACCGGTACCTGAACAGGTGTTAACTGTTACGGTTCCTGTGTTGGGCACCAAGAGTGTATGCCAACGACCGCCTGCTGTATTGAGGGAGGTGCCACATACACCTAGTGAAGAAGCCACAGGAGCACCCACAGTAGTACCTGATACTGAGCTACCGCAAGTGAGTGGAGTAGCATCGCTACATCCAGGAGGTGGAGGCGGTCCTGCACAGGAAGAGCAAGATACACGCGCGGTGCGGCAGCTGTTTTGAGTTCCACAAGAGCTGTTGGTATTGACATGGAGGTATATCGGGCCGTTTGCCGTTGCCGTTACGACCAGTGGCGAAACACCACAACCAAGTACGGTACCGCCTGGCGTGCCCTGGCGAACCGTCAGATAATCGGATGCCACAGAGCTGGTGAAGGTATAAGAGTTACCAGCAACTGCGTTGTTGATGGTAGAACGCTCGCCGGCATAAACACACGTAGAAATAGTAGTGAACGTGTTAGTAGTTGGCGCTGTTGCCGTACCAAATGCAGTGGTGTTGCTACAGTTGCACACCGGCCCTGGAGGAGGAGGAGGCGGAGGCGCTGTAGCGCAGGTTACAGACAGGGAGTAGTTACCTGAAGCAGAACTAAATCCACCTACATAAATCAGGTAGGAAGTACCGGCAGTGGCATTAAACGTGACGCGGGATTGCAGACCGCAGTTATCATCATTACCACCTACACAGGTCAAAGCGCCGCAGGCGCCGGTGAACACAGCCAATTTTGTGTCATAGGCAGAGCCGCAAAGGCTTGCTTCCGTGCTGCCGCTGGTGGTAGCTGTAAAGCTGAACCAAACGCCCTTTGTGCTACTGTTAAAGCTGGTACCACAGGAAGTAGAGGAGGTGAAATCCGGCGTAGCAGCAGCAGTGGATCCTGTGATGGTCTGGCCGCAGGTGATGGTACGGGCATCTGCGCAGGCATCATTACCCGGCACGCAAGTAGAGGTCAGCGTGAAGTTACCGCGGGCATCAATTACACCCGTCACCCAGATGTAGTAGGTAGTCCCGGAGTTCGCTAAAAAGCTAACCGTAGAGAAGCGACCACTGCGGGTACAAGTGGGATCGTTGTTGTTGCCGGCAACACAAACCAGCGAGGTGCAGGAACCGGAGTACACACCGATTTGGGTGTCGTAGTTGGTGCCTGTGTTGCAGGTAGTCAACCGCACGCGGTCACCGTTACCTGCAAAAGAATACCAAACTCCATAGCGCGGGAGTGAAAGGCCGCAGGCGGGAGCCTGGTCAATGGTGGCGCTGGTGGTGCTTCCCGTCACGGTTTGACCGCAGGAAAGGGGAATAGCGCCGGAGCAAAGGTCATTGGCGGGAGCCTGCGCATACCCGGTGGTAAGCGAGAGCACGAGGGCCAGTGAGGGTAAGAAGAAAACCTTCTTAGCCAGATTTTTAATTGTGTGAAGTGCTTTCATTCGTCTAAGCCGAATTTAGTGAAAAAATAAAGTTTATAATGGCAAAAGATTGCGCCCTATCCTACATGCAGAATAGCTAATCGCTCAAAGCTCTGATTTTTTGCCTCTTAAAAATTTTGCTTCCGATTCCTGCAAAGCTGGGTTGTAGAAACGGCTCAAGTCATTTTGTCAATAACTAATTGCGGTGGTAAAGATATTTGGAATTCGGAAATAATCAAATTTATTTTTTAAAAAAGCAGGTTCTCCTGCAAGAATCGCTACAGGGGAAATGGAAAGCAAAAATATATGATAAGCCTGGATGGTAAAAAATCAGGCGTCTGCTTCCGGGCGAAGTCCTCGTACTGTTCTACCGGCTTGCCACATTTCGCTTTCGCGAAGTGATCTGAGTTCCTCTTCCAGTTTGGTGCGGTAATTGGCCTGGCTATTGGCATCGATGGAGCGCTGTGCTTCGTGTCCTTCTGCCACACTTTGATACAATTCATCAAAAACAGGGGAGACGGCATCGCGGAAACGGCTCCACCAATCCAAAGCACCGCGTTGGGCTGTAGTGGAACAATTGGCGTACATCCAATCCATGCCATTTTCTGCCACGAGGGGCATCAGGCTTTGGGTGAGTTCTTCCACGGTTTCGTTGAATGCCTCCGAAGGGCTGTGCCCATGTCGGCGCAGGCAATCGTACTGTGCCGCAAAAATACCCTGAATGGCCCCCATCAGTGTACCTCGCTCGCCCGTGAGGTCGCTGAAAACTTCTTTGCGAAAGGTAGTCTCAAAGAGATAGCCGGAGCCAATACCGATACCGAGGGCCACCACGCGATCAAAGGCTTTTCCGGTAGCATCCTGAGCGATGGCAAAACTCGAGTTAAGGCCCCGTCCCTGGAGAAACAATCGTCGCAGGCTGGTACCGGAGCCCTTTGGAGCAACCAAGATTACATCCACATCGGCGGGTGGCACAATGCCGGTGCGCTCGCTGTAGGTGATGCCAAAGCCGTGGGAGAAATAGAGGGCCTTTCCCGGGGTAAGATGCGGTTTCAACACAGGCCATACGGCAATTTGAGCAGCATCGGAAAGCAGATACTGAATAATGGTGCCTTTTTGAGCGGCCTCTTCGATATCGAAAAGGGTCTCGCCCGGTATCCAGCCATCCTGTACGGCCTTATCCCATGTGGGTGACTGGCGCCGTT
>CAYTNI010000031.1:0-15554 GCA_964439115.1 uncultured Saprospiraceae bacterium | reverse complement strand
AAATAAAAAAATCGTTGGAATGAATTTCCCAACATTGCACTATTTTGCGCAAAAAAAGTCATGGGCTATTGTTTTACCTTGCTTTTTGCCATGATGGGAGTCTTGTCAATGACGGCACAGGAAAAATCCGGGTATCTCGTCCGGCAGTTTGTAAATACAGATGGGGATACGCTGTTGTATCGCATTTTGTTACCCAAGGACTACGAAAGCGGCAAAACGTATCCGATGCTGCTGTTCCTGCATGGGGCCGGTGAGCGCGGGGATGATAATGAGCTTCAGTTAATTCACGGATCCAAGATGTTTGCAAGCGAGGAGGTGCGGGATCAGTTTCCGGCCATTGTCGTATTTCCCCAATGCCCTAAATCGGATTATTGGGCACAGATAACGCGTAATGAGGCCCGTACAGAATGGCAGTTTCCTTTTTCCGAACAGCCCGGGCGGGCCATGGGTCTGGTAATCCAACTCGTTGACCATTTATTGCGCACGGAAAAAGTGGACGAGCGGCGCTTATACGTTGCAGGGTTGTCTATGGGCGGGATGGGTACCTTTGAGTTGCTGGCCCGTCGCCCCAGGCAGTTTGCGGCAGCCGTACCCATTTGCGGAGGAGGCAACCCTTTGCTGGCGCCATTATATGCGGGTTCGACCGCGATCTGGGCTTTTCACGGAGATGCGGATACCGTTGTTCCGGCAGCGCTATCCCGGAAAATGGTGGAAGCACTGAGGCGCGCAGGTGGCAAGGTGCGTTACACCGAGTATCCCGGCGTTAACCATAACAGTTGGACACCTGCGTTTGCTGAGCCGGAGTTATTGAAATGGCTCTTCAGCCAAAAGCGCAAAAAATAAGGCGCTCTATTCTTCAGGCAGATATGGCGTTCCAATAATTACCCTCAACTCTGGAGAGATGCGAATGCGCAAACGAACTATGAGCGCACCCCGCAGCGGCAGATTGGACTTTCGGTAAAGCGCATAAGTGGACTTCACTGTGGAGAAAATCATCTGCAAAGCCGTGCTGTCGCGGGTTTCCTGAAGGTACTGCTCAATGCGCTCCGGTGGGAATGCATCATGCGGTGCGCGAAGCTCAGCTTCCAGCCCGGGGTTGATGGAAATTCCCAAAGAAAAGGTGGTCAGTTCAAAGCCGTAAGCCTCCAGTTTCGGGAATATGGAGAGCCATTCCTCTGTGGTTTTCTCGCGGGCATCCTTGTTGAGGGAGCTGGCAAATTCTGTGAGGGAATCTCCTGCCTGGTAGATAGATTGCCAGATTTTATCAAACATAGGGAAGAGGGAAAACCCGGGGAACAATGGTTCAACTATTCCCCGGGAAGGTGATTATTTGAATTTGATGGTGCCATCGAGGGAAGAGTTGCCCTCCCAAATATCGAGGAGCTCGGCTTCGACGGTAACGGTATTGTTGTTAATCTTTGCCCCTGGTATGTTGGCTTTGACTACTTTCCCCGGCAAATGATAGACGGTTTTGTAGGAAGCATCTCCAAGGAATAATTTCATCATTTCCATTTCTTCGCTCGCCGTGTCCGACTCGGATTTCCCGCTTTTTCGGCTGAGTACATTTTTGGTCACTGAATAAGCGACCCCGGTAGGTAGAACCCCTCCGACGGAAGGGCTGCCCAACTGGCTGCTTCCTTCGCCTATGGCATCGAGATTGGCAAATAAGTAGGCAATATCCTCGGCATTATCGAAGTCAAGTTGAATGACGGTCATGAATTTCCCCTTTTCTTCGCTCATGACAATATTGGACCGCACTTTGTCCCAAAACTCCGGCCGGTCGCCTTTTTGCTCAGCGGGCATATCCTTGAAATAAATCACGGTATCCATTTCGGGAAATCCCCCATCTCCCACATTAAGGCCGCCTTCTTCCTGTAGGGAAGACTTCATCATTTCCTTCATGAACTCATCTTCGAAGAGCTTGCTCATGTCAATCGTCACGGCATACTTTCCCGAGCCGTCCCTGTTGAGATGTATTTCCTCCATCACGTCGAGGCACCCTGTCAGGGAGAGCGACAAGGTGAGCATCAATAAAATTGGTAATCTTTTCATGTTTAAAAATTATTTGCTGGTGAGACGCACGACCGGACAGATGATTTCTTCAAGGGAAATTCCGCCATGCTGAAAGGTGTTGCGGTAATAATTGTTGTAATGGTTGTAATTGTTGGGATAGAGGAAGAAGCGGTCTTCTCTGGCGAAGATGAATGCAGAACTCACGTTGGGTCGGGGCAGTCCGGCTTTTTCGGGATCCCTGATTTCGAGTACATCGCGTTTGTCGTATTGGAGGTTCCGTCCCACCTTATAGCGCAGGTTGGTAGTGGTCTCGCGGTCGCCTACAACTTTTGAAGGTGTATTGACGCGGATGGTGCCATGATCGGTGGTGATGATGAGTTGTATTTTTCGCTCGGCAGCTCGCTGCAGGGCGGCCCACAGTGGTGAGTTGAGGAACCAGGAACGGGTGAGAGAGCGATAGGCTTTTTCATCGCCTGCCAGTTCCTTCAGTACCTCCATTTCGGTGCGTGCATGCGACATCATGTCAATGAAATTATAAACAATTACGGTGATGTCGTTTCGGAGGTAGTTGAAGATATTGTCCTGAATCTGCCTCGCCTGGGTACCACTGGTCACTTTGACGTATTCACTTTTAATTTCTTTTCGGAATGCGCGCTTTAGAAGCTCTGCGAAAAGTACGTCTTCGTGGAGGTTTTTGCCCCCTTCCTCATTGTCGTTTTTCCACCAGTCGGGGAATCGCTTGGCAATATCCACCGGCATGAGCCCGGAGAAGATGGCGTTGCGGCTGTATTGGGTGGAAGTGGGCAGGATGCTGTAGAAGTAGTCTTCCTCTTCTACGCGGTACAGTTCGGCAAGGATGGGCTCAATGACCTTCCACTGGTCGTAGCGCAGATTATCGAGCAGGACGAAAATGGTGGGCTCACCCTCGCGAAGGTGAGGAAAAACTTTTGACCGCATCAGTTGATTGGACATGACGGGGCCTTCGCCGCGTTGTACCCAGTCGAGGTAGTTTTTGACGACAAACTTGCTGAATTCCGTATTGGCCTCTCCTTTTTGCATGGAGAGGATATCGTACATTTCTGTAGAATTGGACGCATCAATTTTGATTTCCCAATTGATGATTTTTCGATAGACATCCACCCATTCAGCTACATCCAGTCCGCTGTTGATTTCGGTGAAGATCTGACGGAATTCCTGCTGGTAATCAGAAGAAGTTTTTTCCCGAACCAGTCGTTTGTTATCCACAATTTTCTTGAGGGCCAGCAGAATTTGGTTGGGATTGACCGGCTTGATCAGGTAATCTGCAATCTGTGCGCCGATGGCTTCCTCCATGACTTGTTCCGCTTCGTTTTTGGTAATCATTACGACTGGAATGAGCGGATTTATTGCCTTTATTTTGGAAAGGGTTTCCAGGCCGGTGAGGCCCGGCATACTTTCGTCTAAGAATACGAGGTCAATATCTTTTTGTTGCTCCAGCTCCTCGAGTGCATCGTAGCCGTTGCTTACGGTAACGACTTCGTAGCCGCGTTGTTCCAGAAACATTAACTGGGGCTTGAGCAGGTCAATTTCATCATCTGCCCAAAGAATTTTAATTTTGTCCATGGTCGGTCCGGGTATTTATTGATTTAAACAAACAATGTACGAAGAGCGTCAATAGTTTATTATGAGAAACTTAAAATTTCGGATAAAACGATAAAATACATCGCCCAAATGACCGACCCGCAAGTAAGAACCTTATCTTTGACCCTGGAAGGAATCCCTTATTGACCCTGAAAAAACGCATACTATGGTTTCCGCAAATCAAATGAAACACTTCGTCACCAATTGGGATAAAGAACGCACAAAAGGCCCCTTTCGACTTATCTTACTCAGAGGCAGCTTGTTTGCTGCCGTGCTTTACATCATCCTTTCCCTGGTGGATGTAAAGACGGGTGGTTTTCGCGAGGCTTTTTTTGGATCGCCCGGTTTGAGGAACTTCGCTACAGGGGCAATCATCGGGCTGGTGAATGCCGCCTATCATTACTGGTCTCAGGAACGGACCTGGCGGCGGTACCAACAGGAGTTGCAGTCTAAAAGAACGCAACCAGATCAATAAAAAATTTTAATATTAAACCCTTTTTGTATAAATAAAAATCAATAACATGCCAGAATTTTGCCACCTGCACTGCCACACCCAGTATTCACTTTTGGATGGAGCGACGGATATTGCGGCTATGATGGACAAGGCCAAGCGGGATGGCCAGCGGGGTGTTGCACTCACCGACCACGGCAATATGTTTGGCGCTTTCAAGTTTGTGTCGGAGGCCAACAAGCATGGTTTAAAGCCCATTGTAGGCTGTGAGTTTTATCTGGTTAGTGACCGCCACAAGAAATCTTTCTCTCGGGCCCGCGGCGAGGAGGATGTCAGGCATCATCAGCTTCTGCTTGCCAAAAACCAGCGGGGGTATGAAAACCTCTCCAAGCTGTGTTCCCTTGGCTTTTTGGAGGGGCTCTACGGCAAATTTCCGCGGATAGACAAAGAATTGCTTGCTCAATATTCGGAGGGGCTCATCGCTACGAGTTGTTGTATTGGTGCGGAAATCCCGCAAACCATCCTCAAAGGGAACTACGAGGAGGCGGAAAAGATGCTCCGTTGGTGGCTTGATCTTTTCGGCGACGATTACTACATCGAGCTTCAGCGCCACCGCAACATGGACAACATTGACGGTTCCGGCATCAGCCAGGAAGATGTCAACCAACACCTCCTTCGCCTGGCAGAAAAATACCAGGTCAAGGTCATTTGTACCAACGATTCTCACTATCTTGAAGAAGACGACTGGCGCCCTCACGACGTGCTTCTTTGCGTCAATACCAACAGCCTGATTGAGCAGGATGATCGTTTCCGCTTTCCTAGTTCCGATTTTTACTTCAAGACGCAGGAGGAAATGAATCGCCTTTTTCAGGATGTCCCGCAGGCTGTGGACCACACCATCGAGATATTCGACAAGGTAGAAACGCTTCAGCTCGCCCGTGACGTTTTACTGCCGGCATTCCCGCTCCCTGAAGGCTTTGCCTCGCAGGATGACTATCTGCGTCATTTGACCTTCGAGGGAGCCCGTCGCAGATACGGGCATATAACGGCTGAAGTTGAGGAGCGGCTCAACTTTGAGCTCGAGGTCATCAGAAATTCCGGTTATCCTGGCTATTTCCTCATCGTGCAGGACTTCACCACCACTGCCCGGCAGATGGGTGTTGCTGTGGGGCCGGGCCGAGGCTCTGCCGCCGGTTCGGCCGTGGCTTATTGCACGGGGATTACCAATATTGACCCTATCAAGTACGATCTCCTGTTTGAGCGATTTCTCAATCCGGAGCGGGTTTCCATGCCCGATATTGATATTGACTTTGACGACGAGGGCCGCCAAAAGGTAATAGACTACGTCATTGATAAATACGGCCGCAACCAGGTAGCCCAAATTGTCACCTATGGCACCATGGCGGCAAAGCTGTCGCTGCGCGATGTAGGGCGCGTGATGAATATTCCACTTGGAGAAGTGGACAAAGTGGCTAAAACTTTTCCTGCCCACCTGAAGGCCACCCTCAAAAAAGTGCTTGCTCCCGGCGATGTGGACGCAAAGCTGAAAAGTGAACTCAACGGCGACGAGCTCGAAAAGGCTTACCGCTTCCGGGAACTGGCCGACCGGCAGGATGATATTGCCGAGATGATTCACACCGCTGAAAAACTGGAGGGTTCTATCAGAAATACCGGCATTCACGCATGTGGCGTGGTCATCACCCCCGATGAAATTACCCGGTACGTCCCTGTAAAGGTGGATAAGGAGTCAGACATGCTGGTCACGCAGTTTGACAACAGCGTTGCGGAAAGTGCCGGTTTGCTGAAAATGGACTTTCTAGGCCTTCGCACGCTTTCCATCATCAAGGATGCGGTGGAGATGATTCGAATCAACCATGGAATCCATATTGACCCGGATAACGTACCGTTAGACGATGCCAAAACTTACGAGCTTTTTCAGCGTGGCGAAACCATCGCTATTTTTCAGTACGAAAGCAGCGGCATGCAAAAATACCTCAAAGAGTTGGCTCCTACCACTTTTGAGGACCTCATCGCCATGAACGCCCTTTACCGGCCGGGCCCTCTGGAATATATTCCCGAATTCATCGACCGCAAACACGGTCGCAAGCCGGTGACTTATGACCTGCCGGCTATGGAGTCCTACCTGGCAGATACTTATGGCATCACGGTTTATCAGGAGCAGGTCATGCTGCTGTCGCAAAAGTTAGCCGATTTTACCAAAGGTCAGGCCGATATGCTTCGGAAGGCCATGGGAAAAAAGCAAAAATCCGTGCTGGATTCCATGTACCCCAAATTTCTGGAGGGGGGTGAAAACAATGGCCATCCAAAGGATAAGCTGGAAAAAATCTGGAAAGACTGGGAAGCCTTTGCCTCCTACGCCTTCAACAAATCCCATTCCACCTGCTATGCTTTCGTCGCCTTCCAGACGGCCTGGCTCAAGGCGCACTATCCGGCAGAGTTCATGGCCTCGGTGCTCACGCACAACAAGAGCAATCTCGAGAATGTGACCTTCTTCCTCGGAGAATGCCGCAGGATGAACATCAAAGTGCTCGGGCCAGATATCAACGAAAGCTTTTCAGACTTCTCTGTCAATAAGGAAAGCCAGATCCGATTCGGACTTTCTGCGCTCAAGGGCGTGGGGGAAGGTCCCGTTGAGGCCATTTTAAAAGAACGCCAGGCCGATGGCCCCTTTCTCGATGTGTTTGATCTGCTGCAGCGGCTGCCGGCACAAGCGCTCAACAAACGGGTATTGGAGAGCCTTGCCTTGGGCGGCGCCTTCGATTGTTTCCCCGATATGCATCGCGCTCAGTTCTTTGCGCCCTCAGAAAAATACGATTCCTTTATCGAGCATCTTTTGAAATACGGCAACTATTGGCAAGCTTCAAAATCCCAGGCAGTGAATACCCTGTTTGGGTCTTCTGGAGAATTATCGGTACCCCAGCCTACTCCACCGTCATGTGAGCCTTGGTCACTGCTGCAAAAACTGGAGCGCGAGCAGGAAGTCACCGGAATTTTTATCAGCGGCCATCCGCTGGATGACTATCGGCTGGAAATGGAACACTTCATTACCTGTACGCTGGAACAGCTCGAGGCACATCGGCAAAAGCCCAACCTACAGCTTGCCGGCATGGTCACCCTCGCACAACACAAGGTAAGCAAAAATGGCAATGGCTGGGGGATTTTTGAGGTTCGCGACTACAGCGCCGGCATTGAATTCAAACTTTTTGGGGAAGATTACCAGCGATTCAAGCACCTGCTCGAGCTCGGGAAGGCTCTTTTTATTAAAGGTGTATTCCAAAAAGCATGGAACTCCGATGAATTGGAATTCAAACCTAAAGAAATCAAACTGCTGGAAGGCGTTGGCGCCAGCCTCACCAAGTCCATTACCGTGAAGCTGCAACTCGAGCGCCTGGACGATACCCTGATGGATCAGCTTGATGCCGCATGTAAGCGCTACAAGGGCCCTCATCAGCTGCGCATCGAATTGATTGACCATACTCAGCGCCTTTGGGTGCCTACTTATGCCAAAGAACGTCGGGTACTTGCCGCAGCCGGCTTCATCGAGGAACTGGAGAAAATGCACCTCGAATTTCGCCTGAATTAATACCATGACGATACCAGATAACACCGAATTATTGGATGCCTACTCCCGCACCGTGACGGAAGTGGCCCGAAAAGTCCGCGGGGCAGTAGTACATATCCGCGTGGAAAAGCCGCAACCGAGCCCGCGCAATCCTCAAGGGGTGCCCGAGGCCGGCTCCGGCTTCATCATCTCCACAGATGGCTTCATCGTCACCAACAGTCATGTGGTCAAAGATGCAGTCAGGATAGAAGTGGACTTGCAGGACGGGCGCAGTTTTCCCGCGCATCGCATTGGGGAAGACCCCGCCACTGATATTGCCGTCATCCAAATTTACGCTGAGCACCTCGCCACGGTAGAATTCGGCAATTCCGACCACCTTCAGGTAGGTCAAATCGCTATCGCCATCGGTAGTCCTTTTGGTTTTCAATACTCCCTCACGGCGGGCGTGGTCAGTGCGCTGGGGCGTACCTTGCGCACTGAGAGCGGCAGATTGATTGATGGTGTGATTCAGACGGATGCTGCGCTTAACCCGGGCAACTCCGGCGGCCCTCTGGTTGATTCCGCCGGTAATATCATTGGCGTCAATACGGCGGTGATTTTCCCGGCGCAGGGGCTTTGTTTTGCCGTAGGCGCCAATTTGGTGCAATATGTGGTAGGGCGACTAATCCTCGACGGGAAGGTGCGGCGTGGGTATTTGGGTATAGGCGGACAGGCAGTACAAATTCACGGCGGTACTCATCAACTCCATAATGGATTGCCAGGTACCGGCGTATGGGTCCAGGATTTGGAACCTTCCGGACCTGCTGCTTTGGCCGGTATTCAGCGCGGCGATGTCATTATTGCCTTCAATGAACAGCCTGTGCGCTCTTTTGACGACCTCCACCGCTATCTCACCGAATCGGCAATAGGCAAGCAGGCAGATGTCGTTCTGCTTCGCCAGGGCGAGCGTATCCAAATTCAGGTGATTCCATTGGAAATGGGCTGAATTGTACTTAAATATCCACAAGGATAATGCTGTATCCTAATGCTATTGCCGACGCCTTGCTTATTCTTGGTGGTTGGAATTTTTTCTTTTGCAGTGATTAGGGCAAAAAGTTTGATTACCTGTATTTACACCTTTGACAGGTGAATACTTCATTCCAATCTTTCATTTGACTAGCATGCCCTTAGGGAGGTAGTTTCAGTCCATTTGCGGGCTTTTTGTCTTTTTTTACAACTTTTTTCCCAAAACTTCCTTAGCATTGTCTCGAAAAGCCTCTTAGGCCAAACATTTCAAGCAATTCTATCACCATGAGTCGCATTTTAAATTTCCTCTTTTTTGTCGGCGCGATAATAAGCGCCCAGCCACATGGGCTCGACGCCCAGGTTACTTTTCCCGTGAATGGGGTTGTTGATCAGCGGGAAGGCCTGTACGCCTTTACCAACGCCACGATTTATGTGGCATGGAATGAACGCATGGAAAACGCTACCCTCCTTATCCGCGATGGCAAGGTGGAAGCACTGGGTGCTAAAGTGGCTGTGCCGGATGATGCCGTTGTCATTGACCTGAAGGGCAAAACGGTGTATCCCTCCTTTATTGATATGTACTCCGATTACGGAATGCCCGCCCAGCGTCAGGATGCTGCACCAGGTGGCCGTATGTTTGGTATGGCCGCACAACGCACAAGCAATAAGAAGGGCCCTTTTTCCTGGAATGAGGCCCTCAAGCCTGAATTTCGCGCACATGAAGTGTTCAGCCCGGACGAAAAATCCGCTAAAGCCCTTCGCGACCTTGGCTTTGGCGCCGTCCTGAGCCATCAGGTGGACGGTATTTCCCGCGGCAGCTCTACCGTGGTAACATTGAGCGATTTAAGCCCTCATGAGCTTATTGTCAAGGATAAGGCTGCTCATCATTTTTCTTTCAGTAAAGGCTCTTCCCGTCAGGATTACCCCGGTTCACTGATGGGTTCAGTGGCGCTCCTGCGGCAAACCTGGTACGATGCCCAGTGGTACAAAAATACCAATGAAGAATACAACGTTTCCCTACAGGCCTGGAATGACCTCGCCTCCTTACCACAAATATTTGAGGTAGGCAATCGCACGGAAGGTCTTCGAGCCGCCACTATTGGCAATGAGTTTGGCATTCGATTTATTATTAAAGGTGTGGGTGACGATTATCAACGTATTGAAGATTTCCAAAAGAAGGGCTCTTCGCTCATTTTGCCGCTCAACTTTCCGGATGCCTACGATGTAGAGGATCCCCTCGATGCCCGCCGCATCAGCCTGACTCAGCTCAAGCACTGGGAAATGGCTCCCTCCAATCCCGCCCGGGTAGCGGCTGCAGGAATACCTTTTGCCCTCACCACCTTCGGGTTGCGCAATAAAGCCGACTTTATGACTCAACTCCGCAAGGCTATCGAGTATGGCCTCTCAGAAGCAGATGCCCTAAAAGCCTTAACCCACACCCCAGCCACCATGCTGGGCGTGGCTGCTCAACTCGGTAGCCTCGCTCCCGGAAAAATCGCCAATTTCTTTGTCACCAACGGCAACGTTTTCGCCAAAGACGCTAAGATTTATCAGCATTGGGTCAATGGTAAGCCTTATGCACTCAAGGATCTCGATGCCCCGAATTGGACAGGTAAGTATAAGCTTGACATCAAGGGCGCTGAAAATCAGTCGTTCAATATGAACGTGAGCGGTACCGACGAGGCGCCCGAATTCAAAATCGCCATTTCAGATACTTCTTCCGTAAAAGTGCGGCATGCCTATCAAAAAGGATTGCTCACTCTTACCTTTTCTCTAAAAGAGGGCGATAATCGCATACGGCTCACCGGTTCAGCCAACGGCCGCAACTGGGCGGGTACCGGAGAAGACGAAAAAGGAAGGTCATTGAGCTGGTCAGCTACCTTTCAGTCCGAACCGGAGGCCGGCAAGGGAACGCCCAAAGGTGGAAAGCCTGCTGCCAAGCCCGAAATTGGCGAGGTAAATTATCCCTTTGGCGCTTACGGTTGGACAAGCGCCCCCAAAGCAGGCACCTGGCTGATTACCAACGCTACTGTTTGGACTAATGAGAAAGATGGCATTCTCAGTAATGCCGATGTACTCCTTAAGGACGGCAAAATCGTTCAGGTGGGCAAAAGCCTGAAATCCCCCGGCGCCCAGGTTGTTGACGGAACCGGTAAACACCTCACCCCCGGTATCATTGATGAGCATTCCCACATTGCCATTTCACGGGGTGTGAATGAAGGCTCACAGGCCAGTACGGCCGAGGTGCGCATTGGAGATGTGGTGAACCCCGACGACGTCAATATTTATCGCCAGCTCTCCGGCGGCGTTACGGCGGCTCAACTGTTGCACGGCTCTGCCAATCCTATTGGTGGTCAATCGGCCATCATTAAACTGCGCTGGGGATTTTCTCCTAACCAGATGATTTTCGATGAGGCGCCAGGCTTCATCAAATTTGCCCTCGGTGAAAATGTCAAACAGTCGGGCTGGATGGGCAGCGACCGATATCCACAAACCCGAATGGGTGTGGAGGAGGTGTATGACGACTTCTTTACCCGTGCTCGCGAATACGGCGCCCAGATGGCATCCGGAAAACCCTTCCGGCGAGACCTCGACCTCGAAGCGCTTCTGGAGATCCTTCAGGGCAAGCGATTTATCACTTGTCACTCTTATCGCCAAAGTGAAATCAACATGTTGATGAAGGTAGCCGAAAGGCACCAGATAAAAATCAACACCTTTACCCACATTTTGGAGGGATACAAGGTGGCCGACAAGATGGCTGCCCACGGCGCTGGTGGCTCGAGTTTTTCTGACTGGTGGGCCTACAAATACGAAGTTTACGATGCTATTCCTCAAAACGGCGCTATCATGCACGAACAGGGCGTTACGGTGGCTTTTAATTCCGATGATGCCGAAATGGCGCGCCGTCTGAATCAGGAAGCCGCCAAAGCAGTGCTCTTCGGAGGCGTTGCAGAGGAGGATGCGCTAAAATTTGTCACGCTCAATCCGGCAAAGCTCCTTCACATTGACCATCGGGTTGGAAGTATCAAAGCAGGCAAAGATGCAGATGTGGTGCTTTGGAATGCTCATCCGCTGTCCGTTTATGCACAGGCGGAAATGACTTTTGTGGATGGCATGCGCCTTTTTGACCGCCAGGAGGACATTCGCCTTCGTGCGGAAATGCAGACAGAACGCAACCGCATCATTCAAAAGATGCTCAAAGAAAAACAGCAAGGTAGCCGCACTCAGCCGGTGATGGGTCGCCAGAGCTTCAAACTCTATCATTGTGACGACGAAGAGGAGGAATAAACCTTTAGCATTTTTCTTCATTTTGAAAACAATCAAATCATGAGATATCTCCTGTCTTTCCTTATATCCTCAACTTTTTTCAGCACTCTTTTTGCGCAAACCCCCACACCGGCTCCTCCGCAGGAGATGCCGATGTACATCGTGGGCGCCACGGCCCATCTCGGCAACGGACAAGTGTTGGAAAACAGTATTATCGCTTTTGAAAACGGCAAACTCACCCTGGTGCGTACCCCGGAGACCCTTCCGCAGGTCAACCTGAGCAGATATAAAATTATTGATGCCAAGGGCAAACACGTTTATCCAGGTTTTATAGCGCCCAATACCCAACTCGGCCTCGTAGAAATTGAAGCCGTACGCGCCACAGTGGATACCAGGGAAATCGGACCATTCAACCCCAATGCCCGAGCCATTATCGCCTACGATACCGACTCAGAAGTGCCACCCACCGTACGCGCTCAAGGCATTCTGCTCGCCCAGATCACACCCCTTGGCGGACTGCTGTCAGGACAATCCTCTGTGGTTCAATTAGATGCCTGGAACTGGGAGGATGCCGCCTATAAAACGGATATTGGCCTCCATCTCAACTGGCCGGATCTCTTCTCCTTCAGTTGGAGACAGGGCGGCTGGAGCAAAAATATGAATTATGACAAAGAGGTAGAGGCTATTGATGCTTATATGGCAGAAGCTCAGGCTTACTGCAAAAAGGCTCAACCGGCCGAACGGAATCTCAAGTTGGATGCAGCCTGCGGCCTTTTCGATGGCAGCCGCAAACTTTTCCTCCATGCGGATGATGCCAAAGCCATCATGTCGGGTGTTTTATTGGCTAAAAAATTCGGAATTACCCCGGTGGTAGTGGGTGCTCAGGATGCGGCAGCTATTTTGGATTTCTTAAAGACGCATGAGGTGCCGGTTATTCTTGGAAAAACCCACGCTCTGCCCAGTCGGGACGATGCCGATATTGACGAGCCTTTCAAACTTCCGGCACAATTGCATGCTGCCGGCATTCCTTTTGCCTTTAGCATGGAAGGGTTCTGGCAACAGCGCAATTTGGCATTTCAGGCCGGTCATGCCGTGGGATTCGGGTTGCCTTATGAAAGTGCAGTTAGTGCTCTAACCCTTCAGACTGCAAAAATTCTCGGACTGGATGCCACGGTCGGCTCCTTAGAGGAAGGTAAAGATGCCACGCTTTTCATCAGCGAGGGCGATGCCCTTGATATGCGTACCAGCATTTTGACGCATGCCTTTATTTCGGGTCGCCAGATTAGTCTCGACCATAAGCAAAAGGAGCTCTATCGGAAATTTCAGACGAAATACGAAAGAGGGGAGTAATTCACACTTCCTCTACGTGTTCTTCCGGCTCTTTGGCCTCCAACCAGAAGTTATTTGCTCCTTCGCCGGGGAGTATGGAGAGCCGTTGGATGTTGAGTAGTTCCAGTAATGCCAAAAAGGTAATGATAGCGTGGATTCTGTTTTTGCAGTCGGAGAAAACTGCCTGAAATCCCGCACGGCCTCCTTTAGGAATCCGTGAAAGGATAAAAAGCTGTTGGTCTGCGACAGTGTAGTTAAATTGAGCAATTTGGTGAACGGTCCGGGGTTTCACTTGCTCGAAGCGCTGCATGACGCGTTCAAAGGCCTTGAGCAGTCGGAAGAGGGTAAGCGTTTCAAGTTCTGAATCCACGAGTGCGCGGGTAGCAATTTTTTGAAGTTCGTCGGAGATGTTGCCTCGCGTAGTTTTTTGCGCCCGGTCATTTTCCAGCGCTCTCAACTCATCAAGCACGCTTTTGTACCGCTTGTATTCCAGCAACCTGTCCACCAATTCCTGGCGGGGGTCAATTTCATTGCCCTGCTCGTCAAGGGCTTTGCGGGGGAGGAGCATCCTGGCCTTAATGCGGCACAGGGTAGCTGCTACAAGCATAAACTCTCCGGCAAGGTCAATGTTCATGCGCTCCATGGCATGGAGGTAATCCAGGAATTCTTCCGTGATTTTCGCGATGGGAATATCCTGAATATCCAACTCGTCCCGCTCTATGAAAAACAGTAGCAGGTCAAATGGTCCCTGGAATTGCGGTAATTGAATATTATAAGCTGCGGCCATGGCATGGGCTATTCGAAAAGACATCAAAAATACGGAAAAAGCACTTGTATATTTCTGAAAAAAGGCGTATTTTTACTTGTGCAACAAAACATGATACCATGAGAGAAGGTTGGGTAAAGGTGTTCGCTTCCCTGGATGTATTACAAGCCAAATTAGCGGAAGACATTCTCAAACAAAATGGTATTGAAAGCCATATTCTCACGAAACCTGATTCCATGATTCCATCCGTGGGAGAGGCAGAACTCTACACCCCGGCTGATAAGGCCTCCGAGGCGGTTGAGGTGCTGAAAAAACATGAAATTATGTCTTGATTAGTTTTCTGCAGCTGCTCTTCGTAGTCTGTCGTTGACTGCTCTTCCCAATCCGTATTCTGGCAGTAATTCCGCAAGGATGATGTCTGTGTCAAGCGAATCGAGATAGCGCATTCCTGCAAATAAATTTCTGGCTGCCTCTGCAAGGTCGCCGGAAGGTGAAAGGATAATCTGGGCATCTGCGGGAACTCCATCAAGGCCTTGCTGAAATGCCAGCACCGCTATTTTTTGCCCCTCGAATTTTAATCGCATAGCCGCTAGATTCCCAATCACTAAAGGAACGCGGGGGGCGTAATGGCTTTTTAGCATGCCCGGAGCCAGTGGGTTGGAGTTGGAGTGTGCTTGGATTTCTATCCTGCCCACCACTTCCTCAATGGCTTCCACGGATAGGCCGCCCTTTCGATAGACTACCGGTCTTTCTGCATCGAATCCCAGAATGGTGCTCTCCACACCTATTGTGCAAGGTCCGCCATCGAGGATATAAGGGATTTTATCTCCCAACTGTTGGGCGACGTGGGCGGCAGTGGTCGGACTGATGTATCCAAAGGGATTTGCACTGGGAGCAGCAAGCGGAAAATCTAGTAAATCCAGCAGCTCGCGGGTCATTGGATGTGCGGGGATGCGAAAAGCACACCAGGGAGAACCGGAAGTGACGATATCCGGGATGAGTGGTTTTTTTGGCAACAGCAAGGTAAGTGGGCCCGGCATAAATGCCTCTGCGAGGCGTCTGGCATCCTGCGGCAGTTCGGAGGCATAATCTTCAATAGCCGATGCGTTGGCCAGATGTACAATCAGCGGGTCGAATCGGGGGCGGTTTTTTACCTCAAAAATGCGGATGACTGCTGCTTCTTGCAGCGCATTGGCGGCAAGGCCATACACCGTTTCGGTGGGTATGGCTACGAGTTGTCCTTCCTTTAAAAGAGCGGCAGCCTTTGCCAAATCAGTTCCAATCATTATACTGGATTAATATCCGAAGCGGCGGAGGGCATTTTCATCATCCCGCCAGTTTTCGCGCACCTTGACGTGAAGTTCCAGGAAAACCTTGGTGTCGAGGAATGTTTCCAGAGCTTTACGTGCCTCGGTGCCCAGTTTTTTAATAGATTCCCCATCCTTACCGATGATGATGGGTTTATGCGTTTTGCGCGCCACGTAAATTTCTGCCTGAATGCGCGTAAGGGGATTGCCTTC
>CAYTNI010000030.1:0-15738 GCA_964439115.1 uncultured Saprospiraceae bacterium | reverse complement strand
TGGGCAAGCCAGTTAGCGGCGTGGGCGTCCAGTTTTCAAGCGCTACCAGGAATATCGAAGCCTGGGCTGTCGAGGAGATGTAAAAGATAACCACAACCCTTTTATTTGAAGTTCGCTACGCGACCGGTTCCGGCAGTTTTGATTTCTCGATTGGTGAAATTTTGAGGTTCCTGGTCTTTGGTATTTATTATTTGTCCTGTAAGCCCTTACCCAGGAGGATGCGATCCACGCATTTATCTATGCGCCCCCGGCGGGTTTGGGATTGTTTTGGGGCGGAAAAAAAGAGGACGTAACCCCTTCGTCTGCCGGGGGTCAATGCTTCAAAGGCCACTTTTAAGTCGGGCAGCTCAGCCATTGCTTGTTGAAGCTCCTCGGGATAGACTAAGTTATCTTTTTCCGTGAAAGCCACTTTGCGTCCCGACTGTTCAATTTCCACGGCTTCCTGTAAATATCGCTTCAACGCTTCTGCTCGTTTCAATACATCTTCTACACTCCTAAATCGCATTTGCCGCGCCGCCTGAGAGTTCTCACCAGGCTTCTCCAGCAGGCCTTCCTGATCCCGCATCAGTGATCCCTTGAAAAATCCTACGGAGCAGAAGTCATTAAAGGCCCCAATAATGGCCACATTCCGAGAATCATAGGTGTAACAAGCTACCCCCCATTTCAACTCCTCTGATAAGCCGCTTTCCAGCATCAAGATACGCAAATGGTGTAATTCTTCCGACCAGCGATGTACCTTACAATCCGGCGTACCCCCTAATGGACACCGCCCGCAGCCGTCAATGAAAAATTGAGAGGCATTCCCCACCGCTTTATTATCCGGCATGGCACAATTGTTTCAGAAATTAGTATAAAATATTGATTAACAAGGGTAAAGCTTTGTAGTCCTGCTAGGAATCGAACCTAGATCTTGGGTTCCGGAAACCCACATACTATCCGTTGTACTACAGGACCCAAAAAATTGGTCTGCAAAGATAAAGCTTTGCACGGTTCATCTACAAAAAAATGGTGGTAAAAGTTCCTTATGGGCTTTCAGCCACTGCGCAACTGCCCGGAACCCCGATATACCAGCCCCTCTACAGCCTTAAATACCCATTTAGGTTTCTGCAAGCGCCATTCAACTCCGTTAAAATTCTCTCCGAAATGAAGGAAAAATTGCAGCCGCGTATCTTCCATTTCCTCAACCACATGCGGAAGGGTATTGATACAACAAATCCAGCCTCCCTCCTCCAGAGCCTCCTCCTGCCATTCCTCGTAATAACAATCATCAGATCCGTGAAAATTGAGCACATTTTCACAAATCAGAATAAACTTGTGGATGCCCTCCGGAATCATGTAGTCCACCACGCGTCGCTTGAGGTACATGATATCATTGTGCAAACAGTCGTTCCACTCCCCGATAAGCTCTATGATGGCAAAGCCTTCGATATAGTCCGCGTACAAGACTTTCAAGTATAGTGTGGAAGAACCAAAAGCATCCCAGTCAGGGTGAATATAGTAGTTGTAAATCGCCTGTGTATAGTACATGCGATTCTTTTCCTGCCGGAAAAAGGGGGAGCGCTCATCCTCATCGGCAAGATAGGATGTTTCCCAGCGGTGAAATGGTGCAATGTCGTGCATAAAATCAATCTTCCATTAAAAACCCAAACCCAGGATTTTGTTTTAATAGTCACCTAAGCTGAATAAATTGCTCAAAATTGCCGTCACAGGACCCGAGTCTTCCGGAAAAACTACCTTGTCGCGACACCTGGCGGCATGGTTCAACGCGCCATATACGCCGGAATACGCCCGTATTTTCCTGCAATTGCTACAACGACCCTATAGTGCTGCCGACCTGCCAACCATCGCTCGCGGCCAAATCCGCTGGGAAGATACCATGCAACTGCTCGCCGACACGGCCCCCGCAAAAAACCGGCCCTCTGAATTTCCGCCAATGATTATTTGCGATACAGATATGCTGGTACTGAAAATCTGGTCGGAATACAAATACGGCTTTTGCGACCCCTTTATTCTCCACCAGTGGAACCAACGCCGCTACGACCTTCACCTGCTCTGTATGCCGGATATCCCATGGGTTGATGATCCCCTCCGGGAACACCCTCATCTCCGCCCAGAATTGCTCGCGCTGTACCGCCGGGAGCTCGCCCAGGCAGCAGTACCCTTCGTAGAAATTGGCGGCACACCCTCCGAACGACTCCGCACCGCCGTAGCGGCCATCCTTGGGTGCACGCAAAATATGGCAAAATCATTACCATAAGCGCTTTTTCTTTTGGGAAGGCGTCACTAACTTGGGCATTCAAATAAAAATCCGATGAAAACCATACCTGTTATCACCCTCGCTCTGGGATTACTTTTCCTCAATGCCTGTATGAAAAATCCAATAGAACAATCTTACGCCCTATTGGCTCCCGATGGAAAAGTACGGCTTGATTTTTTCCTCACCGCCGATGGAACCCCCGCATATTCCGTCCACTATCAGGATCAAATCGCCATAGATACCTCCCGCCTTGGATTTACCCTGAAAGATGCTCCGCCTCTTCGCAATGGCTTCGAGGTGGTCGAGCTGAAAACCAGCTCCTTTGACGAAACCTGGAAACCGGTTTGGGGCGAGCGCAGCACCATCAGAAATCACTACCAGGAATTATCGGTATCGCTGCGCGAAAAAGCTGAGCCTGGCCGTCTGCTGAACCTCATTTTTCGCGCCTACGACGACGGCGTGGCATTCCGGTACCTGATTCCCGAACAGGAAGGCATCTCCCCCAATTTCGTCATCATGGAGGAGCACTCCGAGTTTCGACTCAATGGCGACCATACCGCCCTCTGGATTCCCGCCGATGTGGACAGCTACGAATACCTCTATGAAACTACCCGCATCAGCGAAATCAATTCTTCCAAATACGCACCCGAAAATGAGCGCGTGGATCGTCTGATCCGCAACTTCAAGGCCTGCAACACCCCTGTCACCATGAAAACCGACCAGGGCCTGCACCTCAGCATTCACGAAGCTCAACAATTGGATTACCCTGATATGACCCTCGCCCTCGATGGCAAAACAAGCTTGGTAAGTGAACTCGTGCCCTGGGCCGATGGTGACCGCGTCAAAGCAAAACTCCCCATGCGCAGCCCCTGGCGTACCATTACCATCAGTGCCGACGCAACCGGCCTCGTGGCTTCTAACCTCATCCTCAACCTAAACGACCCCTGCGCCATTCAGGACGTCTCCTTTATAGAACCCATGGTGTATTCCGGCATTTGGTGGGAAATGCACATCGGAAAAACTACCTGGCGGCGCGACTTCGTCGAAGGCTCCTGGTCCAATTTGGGTGGACAAGTACATGGCGCTACCACCGAAAATGCCAAACGCTACATTGATTTCAACGCCGCCAACGGCATCCGCGGATTCCTCGTAGAAGGATGGAATACCGGCTGGGAATACTGGGGCATGGACACCATAGGGTTTTTCGACTTCACAACCCCCTATTCCGACTTTGACCTCGAAGAGGTGGTGCGCTATGCCAACGAAAAAGGAGTTGCCTTTATCGGTCACCATGAAACATCCGGTGACGTAGAAAATTATGAAAAACACCTCGAAAAAGCTTTCCAACTGTACAACCGCCTCGGCATTCGCGCCGTAAAAACCGGCTATGCTGGGGAAATCCGACCCAAAGGTGAACGCCACCACGGACAATACATGATCCGCCACTTCCAAAAAGTGGCTGAACTGGCTGCCAAATATAATATTGCCGTCAATGCACACGAATCCGCTAAAGATACCGGCCTGCGACGCACATGGCCCAACTTCATGACCCGCGAATGCATGCGCGGAGGAGAATATGAAGCTTGGAGTGCCGGCAATCCCCCTGACCATACCGTAAATCTCGCCTTTACCCGTTACCTCGGCGGCCCTGGCGACTATACGCCCGGCATTTTTGACGTACAACTCCGAAAATACCGCAAAACCGAACGCGTCCATACCACCGTCGCCAAACAGCTCGCCCTCATGGTGGTGCTCTACAGCCCGCTCCAGATGGCTGCCGACCTGCCCGAACACTATGAAGGAAACCCTGCTTTGCAATTCGTGCGCGACATGGACGCCGACTGGGACGAGTCCGAAGTGCTGAACGCAGCTTTGGGCGAGTACATCACCATTGCACGCAAAGCCAAAGGAACCTCCAAATGGCTGCTGGGCAGCATCACCGATGAAAATCCGCGCTCATTGGAGGCCTCTCTTTCTTTCCTCGACAGCGACAAAACGTATGTGGCCACCTTGTATGCTGACGGTCCGAAAGCACACTGGGAGGGCAATCCTACGCCGGTAGCCATTCAAAAGGTGCTGGTGACCAGTGAAACAACGCTCCAACTACAGCTTGCGGCTGGAGGTGGAGCGGCAGTATCCCTGGTGCCGGCCTCCGCAGAGGAATTGAAAACGCTCCCGAAATACGCTCCGCTTTCCGGACAGTAATGCTCCCGAATGTATGCCGGATGTACTGAAGTGGCGGCAAGTTGTTACTTTTGCATAAAGTTTATCGCATTACATGGCGGAAACCATAGTAGCCATTGCCACTCCACCGGGCACCGGAGCACTTGGAGTGATACGTCTTTCAGGGCCGGATGCCTTTCGCATAGCAGGAGCGGTATTTCGCGGCAAGGATCTTGGCGCCCAGGCCTCTCATACCCTTCATTTTGGCGCAATCCTTACGGAGGATGGTCGCTTGTTGGATGAAGTACTCGCCTCGGTATTTCGAGCTCCGCGCACCTATACCGGGGAGGACGTGGTGGAATTCTCCTGTCATGGCTCTCCCTACATCTTACAGGAAGTACTGTCGCTGTTGCTGCGCAAGGGTGCCCGAATGGCCAAGCCCGGGGAGTTTACCCTGCGGGCTTTTCTGCACGGCCGGATGGACCTCAGTCAGGCGGAAGCCGTAGCGGACCTCATCGCTTCGGAAAATGCTGCCGCCCATGGTATTGCCATGCAGCAGATGCGCGGCGGCTTCAGTCAGGAAATCAGGGTTTTGCGCCAGCAGCTCATAGATTTTGCCGCCCTGATAGAGTTGGAGCTGGATTTTGGGGAGGAGGATGTCGAGTTTGCCAACCGGGAGGATTTAAAAGCCCTGATTCAGCGGCTGCTGAGTTTGATGGACAGTCTAATGCGGTCTTTTCAGTTGGGCAACGTCATCAAAAACGGCGTGAGCACCGTCATTGCCGGCCGGCCGAATGCCGGTAAGAGTACGCTTTTGAATGCCCTTCTCAATGAAGAACGCGCCATTGTCAGCGATATTGCCGGCACCACGCGCGACACCATAGAAGAAGTACTCCACATTGGCGGTGTGGCGTTCCGCATCGTGGATACTGCCGGTATCCGGGAGGCCCAGGATGCCATTGAAGCGGTGGGCGTAGCCAAAACGCTGGAGAAGGTGCGGCAATCGGCGCTTTTGGTGTATGTTTTTGATGTTGTGCGCTGCAATCCGGAGCAGGTACGCGAAGATTTATCGCAATTGGTGCATCCCGGAACCCGGGTTTTAGTAGTGGCCAACAAAATGGACCTTAACCCCTACACTACCGCTGCGCAATACGCCAATCCGTATTTTGAGGAAAACGCCTGGGTGCCCTTATCCGCGCTGAACGGCATGAATATCGAACTGCTCAAGGAAAAACTCCTTTCCGTCGTGTTGGAGGGAGATTTGCGCCTGGAACATACGGTGGTAGCCAATGCCCGCCACTATGACGCGCTCTTAAAATCTTCCGAAAGTCTTCGCGATGCCCTTGCCGGCATTGACAACCGCCTTACCGGTGATTTCATCGCCATGGACATCCGCCGGGCGCTGGCCTTCCTCGGGGAGATCACCGGCGAAATCAGCACCGAAGATTTGCTGGATTCGATTTTTTCGAGGTTTTGTATTGGGAAGTAGGGGGGATAGCATTTGTGAGGGAAGAGGACTTTCAAACCACTTTATTGATAGTCTGGGGTTGGTGAAACATGCCAGTAAGATATTTTCAGAACTACCCTAAAATGCACCGACGCCCAATCGCAAAAACCCAAAAGAAAGGTATCCGGATGACCCGCCTAACAGTTTCAACGGGCATTAGTACCTGAGCGTTACCGCCACAATGTCCATGCCCGATAACACAGACGAAGGCTACATAACCGCCTTCTCCAAGCGGACATTTATGCATAGGAAAAGGCAAGACCATTAGCTGAATTCCAGCACCTTTGAAAACAAAAAAAGACCACCGTGAGTAATGCCTGAAACCCTCAAAAACCCATCCCAATCAAACAAAGGAAAAAAGAGAAAACATTTGCGAAAGGTAGCATTATTTACTACCTTTCGCAAAAAATTACTCTCTTGAAAGATTCAAGGCAATATAGGAATGCAGAAGATTGGGCAAACCACCTGCTGGCTAAGGGTAAATATGCATTTGCCCTGCACCAGTTCCGTGCCGATTTCCCGGAACAGTCAGACACCGCCAATAAGTTTGCCTTGAAAAGGCTGGTAGATAAAGCGCAGATTATTTCCATCCACAAAGGCTATTACCTCATTATTCCACCCCAATACAGGTCTAAAGGAATCCTACCCCCCACTTTATTTTTAGACGCCTTTATGAAGGAATTGGACCGCCCTTATTACCTGGCATTATTAAACGCAGCCGCCTATCATGGAGCAACGCATCAGCAACCACAGGAGTTCTTCGTGGTCACGGGGTTTCCGGTGCTGCGGCCTATGCAGAAAAAGGGGCTGAAAATAAACTACATCAGCAAAAAGGAAGTACCGGAGCCGCTATTAGACACCCGAAAAACAGAAGCAGGTTATTTAAAAATATCTAATCCAGCCCTTACAGCAACCGATCTGATACAATACGCCAAGCGGGTAGGCGGAATTAACAGGGTTGCTACTGTTTTGTCAGAATTAGCCGAAAGTATTCAACCCGATGCTTTTGATAACCACCTGTTGCAGCATGTTCCTGTAACTGCCTTGCAGCGTTTGGGCTATCTCCTGGATAAAGTAATTGACAACCAGCCGCTGGCCAATGCCTTACACCATGCTTTGCAAAAGAATGGATCCCCTTTGTTTCGGATACCGCTGAAAGCCTCAGCCCCGGCAAAGGGTTTTGCATCAGACGAAAGATGGAAGGTAATTGTAAACGTTGAACTGGAAATGGATCAATCTCCAAAACACCCGGCAGAAAAAAATATGGCTTATAACTTTATTTAGTCAAACATAAAGTATTTGAATGGACAGTAAAATTGAAATTTTCACTTCCCCGGATAGTAGTACTCAAATCGAGGTTCAGTTTGAAGAGGATACTTTTTGGCTACACCTAACCCAAATCTCAGAATTATTTGGGAAAGATAAATCTTTAATTTCCACACACTTAAAAAAATTATGAAGAAGGTGAGCTTGACCGAAATGCAACTGTTGCAAAAAATGCAACGGTTCAATTGGAAGCAGAACGCCAGGTAAAGAGGGAAATAGAGTTCTACAATCTCGATGCTATTATATCTGTTGGATATCGCGTGAATTCCAAACGAGGTACCCAATTCCGTCAATGGGCAACAAAACGACTTAAAGACTACCTGATAGAGGGTGTAGCCATCAGCGAAAAACGACTGGCGCAGAAAAACAAGGAACTTCAGGTGTTGCATGACGGGATGTATATTCCGATTTCATCTGACCCCCCTGATGTTAATAACTTTCCGACGCATCTGACCCTCCTGCGCAAGCTCCATGAGCTTAATTTTTTTACCGCTTCCAAAACTCCTTCATACTAAATCGGCAAAGCTGGCCTCAAATTACTACTGTTTAGATGCGGCAAAAGCTTTACCTTCTTACGTTTTAGTCCATCCTGGAGGTGCGCTGCCGGGAATGTTATCAACGGTTATACCCCCACTCTTTCCAAGGCATATCCAAACATGAAGAAGGCTGATTATCTTTCACTCCGCCGGCAAATACAACCTCAGCGTCCCTTTCCTGAACAGCGCATCGTCTAAATGCCCCATTTTTTGCCGGTCTTCAGTGATGAGGTGCATGTGCAGAAAGGTGTCGTGATGCGTGAAAATGGCCTGGTGCACTGTAGAGAAAAAGCCGAGTATTTCAAATGGTTCGTTGTCCAGCTTGAAATTCACCTGTTCCCGATGGGCATCGTCCGGACTCCGTACGATTGTGCCTGGTGGCAAATTCATGACGTGAATGGTGGCTTGCTCCACCGTACCGGATAGCTTAAACATAAATGGCCGCGAAGCCGATTTTGTAATCCTGTCGAGATATTGCTCCAACTCAGCAATGGTCTCCACCTTTTCCGGTACGCGCGCTTCTTTCCACTTTGGAATGTTGGCATACCCAAAAAATGGCGCTTTGAGGTCAAAGGTTTCTTCCATCTCTAGCGACCCATCCGGCGCTATCGTGGATTTATAGGATTTCCCATCCAGAATTAATATTTCCCCGGTAAGATATTCAACCGGGCCGAGACCGTAAAGATGGTTCTTTTCAGAAATGGTATCGAGATGTATATTGCCAAAGAGTTGCCCCTTCCACATGACATTTCGCATGGCGCCCACTACCTTTACCTCATTGAAAGAAGACTGTGCAATTGAAACACCCTGAATTAAACAGGTTACAGTCAATGCAAGCAATAACCTACGGATTTTCATTTTGACAAATTTTGATTGATTTTCCCAAAGGAGGAATTGCCCGATTCATCCGCCATCCGACGTCCGCAATATCTTTTCCATTTTCCGCCCCTTGGCCATTTCATCCACTAACTTATCTAAGTACCTGATCTGCTGTGTCAATGGGTTTTCAATATCCTCCACCCGATACCCGCAAATCACGCCGGTGATCAGCGCGGCATTGGGATTCAGATTAGCCCGCTCAAAGAATGTCTGGAACGTCGCCTTTTCTTCCATCAATGCCGCTATGGCTTGTTCGTCATATCCCGTCAGCCACTCGATGACCTGATACAACTCTTCTTTTGTTCTGCCTTTCTTTTCCACTTTGGCCAAATAATGAGGATATACCGAGGCGAAGGTCATCTTCGCCATGCGCTCATCGTGGTGACTCGTCTGGCTCATATCTTTTGTGTTTTCAGCGCAAAATACCCTGTTTTGTGTATAGTATAGGGCATTTTCAAAGCGTCGGCGGCCATAACACAAAAAAGAGCGCGTAAATCCTTATGGTTTACGCGCTCTTATCGCAGTTGGATGCCTTCCTCCCGTTTTATTTCATGAATTCATCAAATGTGAGAGAAAGATAGTACATCTGACCGACCCAGGGACCGCCGGCGTTAGTGCGGTAGTCGCTGCCGAGGGCGTTGGTTCCGCCGAGTTTCAGCACCGTCTTTAGTTTGCTTACCGTATAGCTTGCCTGTACATTCATCACGCCAAAGGCCGGAATCGTACCAAAGGCAAAACTGTTTTCCCAGAAAAATTCATCCTGCCAGCGATAGTTGAGGTCAAAACCAAAATTTTTGAAGGCTTTGCGATTGGCAAACCCCACTACTACTTTGTGCTCCGGCATATTGAAGCCCACTTCGAAGTTGGCAGGCAAATCTTCCTCGTTATAAACCGAATAGGAATAGTTGCCGTACAGCGAGTAGCCTTTAGGAAGCTGGTAGGCCAATCCAAGTCCTACGCCGGTAGAGGTGATTTCCTGTTCCACATTCACGTATGGGCGCCATGCCGTCGCCGAGGAAGCCTGGCCGGCGAGGAGCTGCTGCACCCCGGGCAGGGTTTGGCCGCGATGGGTTGCCGCCGTCTTTGCCCGCACGGTTTCCTGCGTGATGAAGTTGTTGTAGATGCTGTAATATACGTTGAAATCCACTAAAAATTTCGGCGCCACTAAGCCCTTGTAGCCAAACTCCAGCGCTCTCAACTGCTCGGGCTGAACATAGGCGATATTGCGTTCTACCAAAAGCCCGGGATTGGGCGCTCCGGCAAGTACGCTACCGATGAAGGCATTGTAAGAAGCATTGCTATATGCTCCGCCATTGTGGATGCCGTAGCGAGCTGCGTTGGCCTCTGTGCTGCCGATGAGGTTACCCTGTCCGGTAGGGAAAAAGATAAACTGGTTCTGGGTGCTTGGATTGCGGAATCCGGTCTGGTAGGAGGCGCGCAGGTTGTGCTGCCGGTTGGCCCCGGCAGTATATACCGCTGCAATACGCGGTGACACCTGGCCTTCAAAGTTCTCGTTTTTGTCGTAGCGCAAGGAGCCCTGGAGGCGCAGACTCTCGTTGAACAGGCGCTTGGAGGCCTGAATAAACCCGCCGTATTCGTTGATTTTGATGCGTTCGAAAGTGCCGTCGCCTTCCGGGTCTTCATTGAAGATGGTACCGTCAGAAAACAAATCGTACTGGCGGAAATTGGCGCCTACGAGAAGTTCCACGGTTTCCGGCGAGATGAGTTCCTTAAAGTTGTAGCCCGTCTCGGCGTGGTACATCCGGGAGTTGTCAAAGAAGCCGGCGCCGGGAGGGTTGCGCTGGAAAAAGTCATTGCGCACAGCATTCACTACGTCCTGAAATTCTTTGGTACCCACTGCCGGAATACCCTGATTGGCGGCATTTCTAGCAGCCGTATGGGCTGATGCGAGCTGGTTGGCATTGGCAGTGCCTCCCTGGAGGTAAATAGGCAATAGTGCCCCGGCGTAGGTTCCGGCGTAGGTGGGAACCCAGGCGCTGGAAGAGGGCTTGAACCGTTCATTGGCAAAGGCGCCAAGGGCAGACAGGTTGTAGGAGTTTCCATCATCAGTCACTGACATGTAACCGCGCAGCCAAAAATTGGCATTGCTAAGCTCCAGTTTGTGGAACTGCTGTGAAAAATCGCGCAATACGTAGCGCTCCCCGCCCTGATAGACCGTAGAGCCCGTGCCGTAGCGATAGCTGTAGGATGCTTCGAGGTTATCATTGATGCGATAGTGCAGCGCACCGTCAAGCTTGATGCTCTTGGCGTCGTTGCTTTCCAGCAGGTCTTGTTCGCGGAAGCCGGTGCGGCGCAGGTCGAGGGCTGGAAGGCGCGGGATAGTTTGCGCAAGTAGAGCCTGTGCCTGTGCTACGGGAATGCCGAGCTGTGGGGCAAAGAGAGGCGCCAAAGCCTGAGAAAGGCTGCCGGCAACGGCGGCCATGGGCACCACGATTTCCGTTTCGTCGCCGTAAGTGTTCAGTCCGTCAAAGTTGGGGGTACCCGGGCCGCTGGGGTTACGCTGACTTGCTGTAACACGGCCGGATTCGTAGTCGTTGGCCACCCAGTCTGTAGCCTGGAGATAGGAGGCGTTGAGTTTGAAGGCGAAGCGTCCAAAAGCCTTGGCGTAGCGGGCAGAAATCAAATTGTAGGGATTGGTGCCGCCTGCATCGGAAGTGGTAATGCCCACTTTGGTCTGCACGCTAAGCCCCTGGTAATTAAAAGGGTTCTTGCTGTTCATCAGCAGGATGCCGTTAAAGGCGTTGGGGCCGTAGAGTGCAGAAGCGGCACCGGGCACGAGCTCTACACTTTGCACGTCGAGTTCAGAAATGCCGACGATGTTGCCGGTAGGGAAGTTGAGCAGTGGCGCCGCATTGTCCATCCAGTCAATGAGCTGCACAAAACGCTCGTTGGCCACAGCGCCAAAGCCTCTGGTATTGATAGAGGTCAGGGTGAGTGATCCCATCGTGGTTTGCACTCCTTTGAGGTTGGAAATGCCGTCATAGAAGTCGGGGGCGGCTGTTTGTCGGATGGCGATGGCATCCATTTTCTCAATGGTGACGGGTGATTCGAGGATGCGCTCCTCTACGCGGGAAGCAGAGACTACAACTTCGCTGGTGAGGATGCTTTGGGCATCCAGCTTCACATTGAGCGTCGTTTGGCCGGCGCTAAGTTCTTGCTCCTGCGTGGCATAGCCGGTGTAGGAAAACACCAGCGTGAAGGGCGGTGCCATGGCTGCATTGAGCTCGTAGTTACCGTCTGTATCGGTTACCGTGCCGATAAGTTTACCCTTAACCGCGATATTCACGCCGATAAGGGGTTCATCAGATTCCTTGTCAGTGACTTTCCCGGTAATTTTGTACTGGGCAAATGCCGTTCCACAAAGCAGCAGCAGCAGCGCAAAAACGCCGGACTTGAGCATGTACATGATCTTGGTTTGCATAAGGATAGGTTTTGTAAGGCAAAACAAAATTTGGTTTTTAAAAATTTTGGCTAAGATAGGGGTTGTTTTTTGTGAATTTATTAAAACGTCCTCTTATTTTTTCGCAGGGAAGCCTACAAAAAGGAATTGGCCAGGGAGGTAGTAGTAACTCCCGGGAATGTGATGAAGTGCTGCGTCTTTTGATTGTTCTTTAAAGGCTTAAAACAAGGTACCCTGGCCATTTTTACCGAGGTCGAGATCGAGGCTGTCTCCTGCCTGAAATTTCTCGGGCAGCGGCGTTTCTTCCGCATTGGATTCGGGGGTGTGAAACAGTTCAGGGGCTTCTATTTCCTTTATGGAAGAAAGCTTCTGATCGCTGAGTTTATTGCCGAGGGCTTTCCAGCCTTTGATGTCAATAAAATCGCTCAGCGTAACCTCACCCTGGATTTTATTGCCTTTTATTTTTACGCTGTATTCTATCCGGGGGGCATTTTTCACAGAGGCGAAAAGCAACCGTGAGTCTTTGTGGTCAGAAATAAAGGAGAATCGCTGCCCGGTGGAAGTAGTTTCGACGCGAAAGCGTTTGACCATGGTCCAACCTTTATGGCCGTCGAAATGCACCGCGGAAACTACTATTTCAGGGTCGAACTTGCCGAGAAAGAGAAATTCTTCCGGGTCGAAGCGGCGGTTCATATCGAGTTCTGCCAGTTCGTAGGTGCCGTCTTTGAAGAGGAGGAAAAGCTGGTCACCTGTATCAAAATCCCCTAGAAGCCGACCTCGGTGATCGGTATTGAGTTTTCCGCTGACCTCGTCGAGCCAGACTTGTTGCGCGCCCAAGGTGGATTTGCCCGCTTCCTTGAGGTTCACCTTTTTTACCGGATACTTTGAAAGTGTATTGCCCTGGGACGTCCGCCCTTTGATTTCAAGCTCTGCAAAGTTGTACTCAAATATTTTTATCTTGGCTTTACAGGATGGCGCCAGATGTACAGTTACCGTCTCCGCCTCGCCATTGGGGTTGGCAGAGAAATAGAGCAATTTAGAGTTGGGGTTGCCTTGCGTCAGATCGTATTCCCGGTCGCGGGTAATTGCAGTAACGTTAAATCGCTTGACGAAGCTGCGGCCGGTCTTGCCATCGAGATAGGCCATGTTGTAGGTAGTGCGCTCGTCATTTTTCTTCCACACCGCAATATGGATGATGTCTTTCCCGGCAAACACCTTATCGCTGATGCGCGATACCTGAAATTTGCCATCGCGCCGGAACACAATGATGTCGTCAATATCGGAGCAGTCCATGACAAACTCGTCCTTCTTGATGCCGAAACCGAAAAAGCCCTCTGCCCGATTGACATACAGCTTGGCGTTATTTGCTACCACTTCAGTTGCCTGGATGGTATCAAACCGGGTGATGAGCGTTCGGCGTTCGCGCCCTTTGCCGTACTTGTCGAGCAGGTGCTGAAAATGGGCTATGGCAAAATCGGTAAGGTGCTCGAGGTGATGCTGAACCTCACGGAGGTCAGCCTCTGTCTGGGCGATGAGTTCATCCGCCTTGAAGGTGTTGTATTTGGAAATGCGTTTGATGCGAATTTCTGTGAGCCGGGTGATATCGTCGTCGGTGATATCCCGCCACATGGCCAGACGCTGGTCGCCCGGGGCTGGAGGGTCAGCAGGGGTGGCAACGTACCGGGCAAGCTCCCGGTAGATAGTCTGAACGACTTCTTCCCAGCTTTCGCACTCTTCAATGTCGTGGTAGATTCGCTTTTCGATGAAGATCTTTTCCAGAGAGGCGAAGTGCCATTTTTCCTGCAGCTCATGCCGTTTGATTTCCAGTTCGAGACGCAGGAGCTCCTTCGTGGCCATAGTCGAAATATGCAGCATATCCTCCACGGTAGTGAACACCGGCCTGTCATCCACAATTACACAAGCGTTGGGAGAGATGGACACCTCACAGTCGGTGAAGGCGTAGAGCGCATCCACGGTTACGTCGGGAGAGGTTCCGGGAGCGAGTTCTATGAGGATTTCGACAACCTGGGCGGTGTTGTCTGTCACCTTTTTTACCTTAATTTTGCCCTTGTCATTGGCCTTGACAATGCTTTCAATAAGGGCGCCTGTGGTAACGCCAAAGGGAAGGTCGCGAATGACCAGCGTGCTTTTATCCAGCACTTCAATCCTGGCGCGAACCTTAACTTTTCCTCCTCTGGCGCCGCTGTTGTAATCGCTAACATCAATGGAACCTCCGGTGGGGAAGTCAGGATATATTTTCACTTTTTTCCCCTGGAGAATCTGAATGGATGCCTGGAGGATTTCAATAAAGTTGTGTGGGAGAATCCGGGTAGAAAGTCCCACCGCGATACCCTCTACGCCCTGAGCCAGCACGAGGGGAAATTTAACCGGTAAAGTGACCGGCTCCTTTTTGCGGCCATCGTAAGATGCCTGCCAGGAAGTAGTTTGCGGGTTAAAAACCACCTCCAGGGCAAACTTGGTAAGCCGCCCCTCGATGTAGCGGGCAGCAGCAGCGCTGTCGCCGGTGCGCACATCGCCCCAGTTGCCCTGGCAATCAATCAATAATTCCCGCTGCCCCATGTTTACCAAAGCATCGCCAATGGCTGCATCGCCGTGGGGATGGAATTGCATGGTGTAGCCGATAATATTCGCCACCTTGTGGTACCGCCCGTCATCAAGCTCAAACATGGAATGCAAAATGCGCCGTTGTACCGGTTTTAATCCGTCCTCAATGGCGGGTACGGCGCGCTCCAGAATAACATAAGAAGCATAATCGAGGAAGTAATCTTCATACATGCCTTGAAGGCCGATAATTTGCCCCCCTGCTTCGTCACTGCGATGTTCGGGCCTGCCACCTGATTTCCCCTTACTCATTCCACTTGGTGGTTTTGGTTTTGATGGGCAAAGATAGGTGGAAGGAAGGAATTTAAAAGAATTTGTTTGAATTTATTTTTAACATGGTTGACATCCCTGCGTCAAAAGCGCCAACACATTCGGAAACCCCTACTCCTGGGTTATTATTACCGACAAAAATGATTTATTTTGCCCTTGTTTACAGTTTGTTGGTTTTTCACCTGACTCCTGTGTAAGCTCCGGGCAAGATGTTACGCACCAACAGCGCACAGGGCTTTATAAAAACTACATCGCATGGGCGCAATATCCGTTAATGGCCGCAATGAAGTAAAAAAGGAAACTTTCTTTTCCTTTTCGCTTCCTCAAACCGCTCAGCTGTTTGACCTTTTCGATCTCCGCCACGATGTGGATTTTGCTGCCCAATGGGTGGAAAGCCTTCTCAACAAGAAGGCGTTGCGGGCAACCGTAGATGCTCAAACCAGCAATGAGTTAGCCTTGCGACATCTGTTTTTTGAATCCCGGCAACGCGAACGCCTATCCGGCCAAAGAGCGCTGGCCTTCGGCTATCCGATAATAGCCATTCACCGGGGCGGTCATGTTTTTTCCGGCCCCATGTTCTACTGGCCGCTGCTCATGGAGCCCAGCCCCAACACCACGGAAGCATGGACACTAACACAGCCCGCCACACCTGAACCACATTGCACTCCTGTCATCCGAGAGTCCTCATCAGACCTTTTTGGATCATCCTTTCAGGGCGAACTGCACGGCTTTTCTTCTTCTATGATGAATCCCGATG